>JBBPXX010000012.1:0-11733 GCA_038200505.1 Pyrinomonadales bacterium
ACAAACGCCCGAACCAGAAAAGGTCCGCGCAAAGCCGCCGTTGCGAAGAAAAAAGCACCGGGCAAGAAGTAAGTTCAAAATTTCATTTTTAAAGTCGAATGGCTTAACTTGGAACTAAGAACTTGAAAATTGGAACTAATAATAGAATGGCAAAAGCAACAACAAAGAAAAAGACTTTTCGCAAGAAAGAGAAAAAAAACATTCCTGTCGGAATCGTTTTTATTGCGGCATCGTTTAATAATACGCTGATTTCAATCACCGACACGGAAGGAAATCTCGTCGCGCAGTCTTCATCGGGAGCGCGTGGTTTCAGAGGTTCGCGCAAAGGAACACCATTTGCGGCGCAGCAGGCAGCAACGGAAGCCGCGCGTAAAGCGTCCGAAGTCGGAATGCGTGAAGTGGAAGTGCGCGTCAAAGGTCCGGGCGGTGGTCGTGAATCGGCGATTCGCGCTATCAATAATGCCGGAATTCGTGTTACATCAATTCGTGATACGACACCGATTCCGCACAACGGATGTCGTCCGCCGAAGAAAAGAAGAGTTTGATGCAAATTCCAGATTTAAGATTTAATTTGGAATCTGGAATTTGAAAACTGGAATTTAGGATTATCGAAAGGATGAAGGGCGATTGCAAATTGCCTGTAAACTTTGCCATCAAATCATTTACAATAGATTTGATCGGAAGCAACAAAAAATATATGGCTAGATATAGAGATGCGGTGTGCCGTTTGTGCCGCCGCGAAGGTGGAAAATTATTTCTGAAAGGTGATCGCTGCTATAAACCGTCGTGCGCGATTGAAAAACGCGGCGTAAATCCGCCGGGACAACACGGCGCGGCAAGACGCAAGCAGCTTTCGGGTTACGGTCAGCAGCTTCGTGAAAAGCAAAAAGTTAAGCGCATTTACTTTGTGCTTGAAAAACAATTCCGCAATTATTTCGACAAAGCTCTACGGCAAAAAGGCGTAACGGGCGAAAATCTCCTGTTTATGCTCGAACGGCGTTTAGACAATGCCGTTTATCGCGCGGGATTTTCAACTTCCCGCCGTCAGGCACGCCAGCTCGTCAATCACGGACACATCGAAGTCAATGGACACAAAGTTGACATTCCTTCGTTTCAGGTCAAAGTCGGTGATATAATAAACGTCAAAGACAAAAGTGAAAATAATGCTCACGTCGAAGGCGCGTGGCAAACTGCCAGCGGTCGCGGTCGTCCGAGTTGGATTTCATTAGGTGCCGAGGAAATGAGCGTTTCGATTTCAGCGTTGCCGAAACGTGAAGATATTGACGCAAACATTAACGAACAGTTAATCGTCGAACTTTACAGCAAGTAGTAATCAAGTTCCGTGAGCAAAAAATGTTTTTTCACAAAAGCATTTTTTGCTCGGCGGTTGTTATTTGTTTTAAAACAATTTTATAAAAACAGCTATGACACAAAACAATCAATGGAACGGTTTCCAAATACCGAGTCGTTTGAACGTCGAATCCGAAACTTTGACCGAACGCTACGGTAAATTTTTCGCGCAGCCGTTTGAACGCGGTTTCGGCACGACAATCGGTAATTCTTTGAGACGCGCTCTTTTGTCTTCAATTGAAGGCGCGGCGATTACGGCAGTAAAAATCGAAGGCGTTGAACACGAGTTTTCTTCAATTAAAGGCGTGGTCGAAGATGCCACGGACGTGATATTAAATTTGAAGCAAGTTCCTTTCAAACTGCACAGCAGCGATTCAAAAACTCTAACCATCAGCAAAAGCGGCGCGGGCGAAGTAACCAGCGCGGACATCGAAGCCGACGGCGACGTTGAAATTCTCGATGATACGATCCATATCGCAACAATCAGCGCGAGCGGCGATTTGAACATCGAAATGCGTTTGAAATCGGGACGCGGTTACGTTTCCGCTGAATATAATAATGACGAAGATTTGTCCGTCGGTTATATTCCGATTGATTCGGTTCACACGCCGATCAAAAAAGTAAATTACAGCGTCGAAAAAACGCGGCAGGGTTCAAACACGGAATTTGATAAATTAACGATTGAAGTTTGGACGGACGGTTCGGTCAAACCTGATGATTCCATCGGTTTGGCGGCAAAATTGGTAAAAGATCATATGACGATCTTTATCAATTTTGAAGAAGAAGAAGAAGACTTTAAATTTGAAGACATAGCGCGTCCGCCGCTTCTTCGCAACGATCTGCTTGATCGTTCGGTTGATGAACTGGAACTTTCCGTGCGTTCATATAATTGTTTAAAAAACGCCGATATTCGCACGATTCGAGATTTGATTCGCCGCAGTGAAGACGATATGCTCAACACGAAAAATTTCGGCAAGAAATCTTTGACGGAAATAAAGGATTTGCTGCACGGAATGGGTTTGGATTTCGGTATGGATTTTGACGAACAGGGCAATCCGATTCCCGGTTCCGGCGGACGTAGTTTAGGATAATAAAAAAGTCTAAAGTCCAAAGTCCAAAGTTTGCGAACTTCAGATTTTAGACTTTGAACTTTGAAGTTAAAAATATGCGACACTTAAAAGCACATCGTAAATTGGGAAGAACGACCGAGCATCGAATCTCGATGCTGAGAAATATGGCGACTTCTCTGATAAATGCGGATAACGAATATATTGTTACGACCGTTCCGAAAGCGAAAGAGCTTCGCCCTTTTGTCGAAAAAGCGATTACTTTGGCGCGTAAAGCCGAAAATTTGACCGGCGACGATGTAAATGCGCGAAAAGTTCATTTGCGTCGGCAGGCTGCCGGATTTTTCCACGCCGGAAACCGCAATTTCAAAACCGAACAAAGTCGTTTTCGCGGGAAAAAAGGCGAACCGAAAGACAAAATCGAAAGAACCGCCGGTGTCAAAGCCGTGCAGCGTCTTTTCGGTGAACTCGGCGCACGTTACAAAGACCGCAACGGCGGTTACACAAGAATCATGCGGCTCGGACGCAGAAGCGGCGACAACGCTGAAATGGCGGTTATCGAATTGGTTGACAGCGTTCGTGAATTAGCATCGAAGGGTTAAACAAAAGGAGTTTGTATGACGGAAAGTTCGGCAAAAGCGAAAGAAGAAACGACTGGAAAAACTCGCGGAAGCGGTAGTAAATCGGCTTCAAAAAAATCGAGTCAAACATCCGAACCTTCGCTTAATATGGATGAACTGCACGAACTCGCCAATTTGGTTGACGAACACGGATTTACCGATTTCGAGTTTGAAAATGCCAATATTCGTGTGCGTTTGAGCAAAAATCCCGCGCCGCAGATAGTTCAGGCGCAGCAATACGTTCCTTCGCCTGTTTCGCAGTCTTCTCCGGCATCTTCGCAAAGCACTTCCGAAAGTGAAAGTGCATCGTCTGAAACTTCTTCTGATGATGGTTTGCATAAAATAACTTCGCCGATTGTCGGGACATTTTACAGTTCACCTGCGCCGGACAAAGAACCGTATGTCAAGGAAGGTTCGAATGTGTCGGCTGAAACAATCGTCTGTATTGTCGAAGCGATGAAATTGATGAACGAGATTCAGGCGGAAGTTTCGGGTGAAATCGTCAAAATTTATGTCGAAAACGGACAGCCCGTAGAATACGGGCAGCCGCTTTTTGGAATAAGGAAATAGAAAGTTAGCCACGAATTACACAAATTACGCGAATATATTATAAAAATGATTCGTGTAATTTGTGTAATTCGTGGCTAAAAAATATAAAATGCGAAAATTTCGCAAAATTTTAATCGCCAACCGCGGCGAAATTGCCTGTCGAATTATTTGGACGTGCAAGGAAATGGGCATTCGCACAGTGGCGGTGCATTCCGAAGCGGACAAAGACGCGTTGCACGTTCGATATGCGGACGAAGCGATTTGCATCGGTCCCGCGCCTTCTTCGCAAAGTTATTTGAACATTCCGGCAATCATCAGCGCGGCGGAAATTACGAATGTTGACGCGATTCATCCGGGTTACGGATTTTTAGCCGAATCGGAAACTTTTGCCAAGGTTTGCGAAGACTGCAACATCAAATTTATCGGACCGCGTGCCGATGTAATCGGAATGATGGGCGATAAAGTTGAAGCGCGAAGGACGATGAAAGCGGCGGGCGTGCCGATTCTTCCCGGAAGTCCCGAACCGATTGAGAGTGCGGAAGAAGCGATAAAAATTGCCAAAGAAATTGGCTTTCCGGTAATTATCAAAGCAGCGGCAGGCGGCGGCGGACGCGGAATGCGAATCGTTCGCAAAGAAGAAGAACTCGCCGTCAATCTCGAAACCGCGCAGACCGAAGCACTCGCGGCGTTCAAAAACGGCAGCGTTTATATTGAAAAATACATCGAACGCCCGCGCCACATCGAAATTCAGATTTTAGCCGATGAATACGGCAACGTCATTCATTTGGGCGAACGCGAATGCACGATTCAAAGACGGCATCAAAAACTGCTCGAAGAAGCACCTTCGCCGGTTGTAACAGTTGAACAGCGCGAAAAAATGGGCGCGATTGCGGTCAAAGCGTGTCAGGAAATCGGATATTGGGGCGCGGGAACTTTCGAGTTTTTGCTCGATGAAGACGGTTCTTTCTATTTTATGGAAATGAACACGCGCATCCAAGTCGAGCATCCGGTAACGGAAATGGTAACGCTCGCCGACATCGTGCGAAATCAAATTCGCATTGCCGAAGGCGACAAGCTCGGTTATGTGCAGGAAGATGTGCTGATTGTCGGACATTCAATCGAATGCCGTATCAATGCCGAAGACCCTGAAAAATTTACGCCGTCACCGGGCAAAATCACAACTTTCAACATTCCGGGCGGTCCGGGTGTCAGAGTTGATACGGCGGTTTATCCGGGTTACGTCGTGCCGCCTTATTACGATTCGATGATTGCGAAACTGATTGTTCACGCGCGAACGAGAAGATTGGCAATCGGGCGGATGAAAAGAGCATTGGAAATGATGGTCGTCGAAGGTATCAAAACGACGATTCCGCTGCATATTAAAATTATGAACGATGAAAATTTTCAAAAAGGAAATTTTTCAACAAAGTTTATGGAAGATTTTCTGAACAAAAAATAATATTGTTGGAATTGTCTTTCCAGTCGCTTTTGTCGGCTTTTAATGATAAATTAGAATGTAATGTTTGAGTTTGAAATAGAGTAAGTTGATTTCACGCTTTCCGCATTAAACACAATAAAATAAAATTTTTCGTGGTGTTCGCTTTTCAAGAGCGAAATTTCTGCGAGCAATAGGAGAAACCATTTACAGATATGGCAACAACAAAAGAAGTAAAAGAAAATATAGTCGGTGACTATAAAACACACAGTAACGACACGGGTTCGTCACAGGTGCAGATCGCACTTTTGACGCAGCGCATCAACGATTTGACCGAGCATTTCAAAATCCATAAAAAAGATAACAACTCGCGGCGCGGCTTATTGATTTTGGTTTCACAGCGCAGAAAATTGCTTGATTATCTTAAACGTCAGGACATCAACGAATATCACACGATCATCGGGAAGTTAGGATTAAGAAGGTAAGTCTGGGAAGTCTGGAAAGTCTAGGAAGGAGAAAGACTTTCCAGACTCTAAGAATTGACCGCTTCGAGTCATAAACAAACGATTCTTGCGAAGATTTGTCCGGGGTTGCTGAACGTGACAGCGTAAAACCACTGATGAATGAGAATCTGAAAAATAATTAAATATCAAAAGGCGGCAGGGCTTCACGGCATAGCAACTGTCGCTTTTTGTTTTAAAGTCGCCAGTCGTTAAGCGTCAATCGTAAATAGGAATCTACTGCTCGTATTTAACTCTTTACATTTAACGATTAACGATTGACGATTGACGAGGAATAAAAAATGTCAAAGAAAAAATACTTGAATGAATCAATAAAATTGGGCGACAAAGAGTTATCCGTCGAAACCGGAAAGGTCGCCAAACAAGCTGACGGATCGGTTGTCATCAGATACGGCGACACGATGATTTTAGTCGCCGCCGTCAGCTCAACGACGGCGAAAGAAGGATTGGATTTCTTCCCGCTCACCGTCGAATATCGTGAATCGAGCTATTCCGCCGGACGCATTCCGGGAAATTATTTCCGCCGCGAAGGTCGTCCGAACGAAAAAGAAGTTTTGACCTGTCGTTTGATTGATCGTCCGATTCGTCCGCTTTTCCCTGACGGTTATCGTTTTGAAACGCAAATTATCGGCAATGTTTTATCCGCTGATTCGGACAACGATCCCGATGTAATAGCAATTACGGGAGCGTCGTGTGCGCTTTATTTGTCGGATATTGCGTTTGAAACGCCGATTGCGGGCGTTCGCGTCGGTTTGGTTGACGGAAAATATATTATCAATCCGACCTATGACGAACGGCGCGAATCGCTTTTGAATTTGATCGTCGCCGGAACGGAAGAAGCGATTGTGATGGTCGAAGCCGAAGCCAACGAAGTTACCGAACAGATTATGCTCGAAGCGATGATGCTCGCGCATAAAGAAATCAAGCGTTTGTGTTTGTGGCAGAAGGAGTTGTTAAAAGCCTTAGACATCAAGAAGCGCACATTTGAAGTCGCACAGCTTGACGACAAAATCAGCAAAGACATTGAAAAGAAATACTCGGACAAATTGCGCGAAGCGATGGACACAACGGGCAAAGACAAACTGACGAGTTACGCGGCGGTTGACGCTTTGAAAAAGGAAGTCGCCGACAGTTATCCCGAAGACGAACATGAAAAACGCGCAATGGCTGGAAAAGTTTTCGGTAAATTAAAAGAAAAAATCTTCCGCGAAGATATGCTCGGAAATCGCCGTCGTCCCGACGGGCGAAAGTTTTCGGAAATCCGTCCGATTTCGTGCGAAGTCGGCTGGCTGCCACGCACACACGGTTCGGCACTTTTCACGCGCGGCGAAACGCAGGCGATTGTTACGTCAACTTTGGGAACAAAGATGGACGAGCAATATATGGACGACCTTGAAAAAGGCGAACTCAAACGAAAGTTTTTGCTTCATTACAATTTTCCCTCTTATTCAGTCGGCGAAACCGGACGTTTCGGCGGCACGAGCCGACGCGAAATCGGTCACGGAAATTTGGCGCGGCGCGCGTTAGAAGCGGTTCTGCCCGATGAAGCTGATTTTCCATATACAATCCGCATTGTGTCCGACATCACTGAATCAAACGGTTCGTCTTCGATGGCTTCGGTCTGCGGCGGCTGTCTTTCGATGCTTGATGCCGGTGTTCCGCTCAAACGCTCTGTCGCGGGCGTGGCGATGGGGTTAGTGATGGAAGGCAATCGGTACGCGATTTTATCCGACATTGCAGGTGCGGAAGATCATTACGGCGATATGGATTTTAAAGTTACCGGAACGGAAGAAGGAATCACCGCTTTGCAAATGGACATCAAAGTCGCCGGAATTAACGCGATGATTTTGCAGGAAGCTCTCGAACAAGCCAGAAAAGGTCGGCTTCATATTTTGGAAGTAATGAAACAGGCACTCGCCGAACCGCGCGAGGAACTTTCAGAGTTTGCGCCGAGAATTATCACTATCCAAATTCATCCTGATAAAATCCGCGATGTCATCGGACCGGGCGGTAAAATTATCCGCGCGATTACGGAAGAAACGGGCGCGAAAATTGACATTGCCGACGACGGCACGGTTCTTATCGCAACCGCAGACGGCGAAGCGGCACAAGCGGCAGTCGAGCGCATCCGCGCTTTAACCGCCGAAGCCGAAATCGGCGAAACTTATATGGGAACAGTCAATCGCATTGTTGACTTCGGCGCATTCGTCGAAATATTTCCGGGCGTTGACGGACTTCTGCATATTTCGGAAATTTCCGACAGAAGAATCCGCGACGTGCGCGACGAACTCAAAGAAGGACAGCAAGTTCTCGTCAAGTGCATCGGCAAAGAAGGCAACAAAATCAAACTTTCGCGCAAATCTGTTTTGAATGAGGAAAAAACGAAAGCGAAAGAGGAATAAAAAGCCGGAAAACTAAATGAAAAAAGATGAAAGAAAATAGATTTATATTTCTTTCATCTTTTTTTAATTTATGCAGAAAATATTTAGAAAAAATCAAAAATCCGGAAGAATTCGTCTATTATGTCTTTGTTCCATTTGAACGGCTTGTAATATTTGCCGAAAAGTTGTAAAAATAACAAAAAAATAGTGCAATTTAGAAGATTAGTGTGGTATAGTTGCCGATAAATTTCGTCAAATATGCTTCTGACATCTAGATAGAGTTCTTATTACCGTAGATATTCAAACAGGGAATAAGTTCAGCTTTGGATATAAGAAAATGAAAAATTTACAAATCAGATTTGTTCTTTCAGTCATTACAATGTTCTCTGTTTTAATGGCGGTTACGACGGCATTTGCCGGACCTGTTAAATTCAATCAGGTCGTGCAAATCATCAACGCCAAACCGGGTAAGGCAAACACCGGCGGTTTTTCGCAACTGCGTCTTGCGGGCGGCGAATTTGTTTCGGACGACGGCGACGATAAAAAAGACGGCAATGACGGCGATAAAAGTAAGAAACCCGCTCCGCAACAGGATGATCGTGTAATTATAGAAACTACTTCCGAAATCGTCGAAGACGATGTTTGTGATTGCGACCAGCCGCAGATTGCCACGAGTAAATTTCCGTATTGGGCATTATTAGGATTTGCGGCGGTTCCGCTTCTTTTTCTGATACCGAGAAAAGACAGAACACCAAATCCGACACCGGAATTTCCGGCAACGACGACACCGACACCGACGATGAGTCCGACACCGACAATGTCGCCGACACCGACAATGAGTCCGACACCAACGCCGACGATGAGTCCAACGCCGACAATGAGTCCGACTCCAACAATGTCCCCGACACCGCCGGATGCCGTGCCTGAACCGATGACGCTGCTGCTTTTCGGAACCGGACTTGCCAGCATCGGATTGGCGGCACGGAAAAAATTCGGCAAAAAAGATGACGAAGAAGTTGAAGAATAGAGTTTAAGAGTTAAATAAATTGTTCAATCAAAGCAAAATATAAAATGATTTTTGCTGTAAAATTTTGAGGAAAAAAGATGCGAAACATCAAATATAATTTTCTTTTCGTAATCGGGTTAATGCTGACCTTGGGTTTAGCGACAAATTTTGCCGCTGATAAAAAAGACGCGAAAAGACCGAAGAATACGGGAATGTTAACCGTCAGAACAACGCCGGTTGCATATCCGGTAAAGATTGACGGGCAGGTTATCGGGATGAGCGGAGTCAATTCTCCGGCTGAATTTTATCTTGCGCCGGGTTTTCATCAGCTTTCTATCGAAGGTCCCGACGGAAAGAATTTTTCAAAAGAGATAGAAATCAGAAAAGACTTAAAGAATTGCATCTGTTTGAAAATTATTGAAGAAACAACCAAAAGAGCCTGTCCTTATAATATTCAACTGGACGGACCTGAAAGAGTAATGGAGGGCGACCTTATTACTTTTGCATCTTTCAATAGCGTAACGACGGGCGCAATTCCGGTGCTTTATAATTGGACTGTTTCGCCGAATAATCTCAAAATTACCAGCGGTTTGAAAACTCCGTCAATTACGGTTGATACGGAAGGTTTCGGCGGACAAACGATTACCGCCGATCTCGATGTCAACGACGGCGTTTATGACGCAACTTGCCGTCAGCGAATTTCCGTGCCGACGATTGTTGATAAAAGACCGCCGCCGCCGTCGCCCGTTATGTTTGATGAATTTGAATCTCTGGCGTTTGACGACGACAAAGCGCGGCTCGACGCATTTGCCATCGAACTGCAAAGTCAGCCTGATTCGCAAGGCTATATAATTATGTATCAGGGAACTGACACATTGAGTAAAAAGAGCCGCAATGTTGAAAAACTCAGTATGCGAACGCTCAATTATTTAGTAAAAACACGCGGAATTGATCCGCGCCGCATCGTCATTACAAACTGGGGAACTCGCGCCAAAACGATGTATGAACTTTGGATTATTCCGCCGGGCGCACAGCCGCCTGTGCCGCAATAGTAAGTTGCAAATTTTAAATTTTAGGACGGCTTCGGTCGTCCTTTTTTGTTTTGTTCTTTGTCCTTTGTCAGTTATCCGTTGTAAAATCTTCACTTTGAATCCAAATTGCGCTTCATCTTTGTTGAATAATTTTAACGCTGGAATCTCTGCACCAAAAACAAAGGACGAATGACGAAGGACAAAGGACTAATTAAATTATGACAGCACCAAATATTGAAACAATCGTATCGTTATCAAAACGCAGAGGCTTTGTTTTTCCCGCTTCCGACATTTACGGCGGCTTGGGCAGCAGTTGGGATTACGGCTCGCTCGGCGTGGAATTGGCAAATAACATCAAAAATAGTTGGTGGCGTTGGCTCGTTCACGAACGCGATGACATCGAAGGTTTGGATTCTTCGATTATTCAAAATCGCTTAGTGTGGAAATACAGCGGACACGAAACGACTTTCAGCGATCCGCTGGTTGACTGCCGAACTTGTAAAGGCAGATTTCGACTTGATAAATTGGATGATGTTCAATGTCCGAAACACAATTCGGTGCATCCGGGCGAAGATAAAGAATGCGATTTGACCGAAGCGCGTGAATTTAATTTGATGTTCCGCACGACTGTCGGCGCAGTCGCTTCAGAAGAAGACGAAAGTGCGCTCGCTTATCTCAGACCGGAAACGGCGCAGGGAATTTTTATAAATTTCAAAAATGTTTTGGACACATCGCGCCGCAAACTTCCGTTCGGCATCGCGCAAATCGGCAAGGCGTTTCGCAACGAAGTTACGCCCGGAAATTTTATTTTCCGAACGCGCGAATTCGAGCAGATGGAAATGGAATATTTCTGCAAACCGGAAGACGCGCCCCAAATTATGGAAGAGTTTATTGACGAGTTTCAAAAATGGTTTAATTCTCTCGGAATTTCAACCGAAAATCTTAAACTTTACGAGCAAACAAAAGACGAACTCGCGCATTACGCCGAAAGAACTGTTGATATTTTGTATCGCTTTTTCCCCGAACGCGACGACGGGGAAAAGCAGTTTGACGAATTGATGGGAATTGCTAACCGCAAAGATTTCGATTTGAAAGCGCACTCGAAAAAACCGGAAGACGCGGAAGGCAAACGCATTAATTCCGATTCGACAGATGATTTGTCATACTTCGATGAAGCGACGAAGCAGCGATTTTATCCTTATGTTATCGAGCCTGCCGTCGGTGTCAATCGCACATTGCTTGCCGTTTTGATGGATGCTTACACGGAAAAAACAAACGACAAAGGCGAAACGCGCGTGATTTTAAAATTAAAACCTGAACTCGCGCCGATTAAGGTTGCCGTTTTACCGCTTGCGAAAAATAAACCTGAAATCGTCGCAATGGCGAAAGACTTGAAAAAACAACTTCTTCCGGCGATGCGAACCGTCTATGACGACACGGGCGGCATCGGCAAACTTTACGCGCGGCAAGACGAAATCGGAACGCCGTTCTGCGTTACGGTTGACCACGAATCTTTGGAAGACAACGCTGTAACCGTCAGAGATAGAGATACTTGGGAACAGGAAAGAGTTAATGTTTCCGAGTTGAAGGAATATTTACAAAAGCGTTTAGAGTCTTGATTAGAAGATTTATAATGTTTTACCACAGATGCACACTGATTAGACATTATTTGAAATAAGATAATTCCTCAACATTTGTAAGATCAATCGTTTGCATTGGCTGGCGAAATGTAACTCGCAGATTGTGCAATCCACAGGCAATCTCCATTATTAC
>JBBPXX010000013.1:0-11794 GCA_038200505.1 Pyrinomonadales bacterium
CGCCGACAACGGCAAAGGCATCGCGCCCGTGGATTTGCAAAAACTTTTCCAGCCGTATTTTTCCACCAAAGGACGCGGCACGGGTTTGGGTTTGGCGATTGTCCAAAGAATAGTTTCCGAACATCGCGGCAAAATCCGCGCAGTAAATAATTCTTCCAAAGGTGCGAAGTTTATAGTAGAATTGCCGATAGCGGTTTAATTTCTTTAATCCGTCATTTCATACATTCTTAAACTTCAAATTCTAAAAGGAAAATTACAAATGAAAAATAATCTAAGTATTGCCGAAACTACGGAAGAAATTTTACAATCAATTTTAGCTACGCCAAAAAAACAAAGACGCATTAAAAGTTCGACATTTTGGAAAAAATTCGGAATTGAAAGACGCTCCAAAGAGAGAGTCGAAGTGATTAAAAAATCTCTCGAAGAAAGCAACATTTTTTTTGAATCGGATGAAGAAATTGGTCTTGAATCAAAGAACAAAATGGTAAAAATCTCTTTTCTTGAGCCGGAAATTACTAAAATTTTTAACAAAATTAGTGAAATGCCTCTGAATCAGGATAATACTTGGTTTGAAACAATAGAAAGAAGAGAATTCGCCAGTGAGCGCGAAGTAGAGCAGTATTTTATAGCACCAATTTTGAAGCAACTTGGTTATAGCGATGAAGATTGTGCGATTGGTTTTCGACTTAACAAATACAGTGGTGTAACAAAAGAGCGAAAAGAAGTTGACTTTGCGATATTTGACGGTTTGTTGCGCGAAAAGGAAAAAGCTCTGTTGGTGGTTGAAGCAAAAACGAGTGAGAAGAAATTAACTGATGATGCTGTTGGACAAGCGCGTTCTTATGCTGTTGAATTGTCAACACCTTATTATATTGTTACAAATGGTAAGCAAATCCTGGTTTTCTTATTTCGCGGCGGTTTGGTTGAAGATAATCAAATAATGAATTTTAGTCGGGAAGAATTACGCGAAAAATGGCAGGAGTTTTATTCTATTCTTTCAAAAAAATCAGTAATAGAAACCAAGAGAAAAATTAAAGAAATAATGAAAACGATTTATTGATGAAAAATGAAAAAGAACTTGAAAATATAATTTCTGAAATTCGGGAATTGTTAAAAGACATTCCGCCGGAAAAAATCGAAGTAATAAAAGACTTCATTTTATTTCAAAAGTATCGTCATAAAAACGAAGAAAAAATTTCAGAAAATGAACGGCACAATCTTAATCGTTGATGACAAGCGCGAAGTTGATTTAATTTGAAACAAAAGGAAACGAAAAATGAGCCAGACAATTTCAGCAATTTATGAAAACGGTGTTTTACGACCTGAAAAACCGTTGGCAGTTTCGGAAGGCGCAAAAGTTGAAATAATGATTGTAATTTCAAAAGACGAAAAGCAGATGCAAACGCCCGCCGAAATTTTGGCGGAATTGGCGGCGTTGCCGATTGAAGGCAAAACTGACAAATTTTCAGGACGCGATCACGATAAAATTCTTTATGGAGAAGAAGGCGCACGATGATTTTTGTTGATACGGGCGGTTGGTTCGGCAGCATTGTGCCGACTGACGAAAATCACACGAAAGCCAAAAACTGGTTTTTGCAAAACCGTGAACCTTTGATTACCTCAAATTATGTAATAGACGAAACTTTGACGCTTTTTAAGGCGCGTGGCGAATATCAACGCGCTTTACAAATAGGAGAGCGATTTTTTAACGGTTCTTTGACCGGCGTTTACGATTTGAGCAGCGAAGACATCATCAAAACTTGGGAAGTGTTTAAGAATTATTCCGACAAAGAATGGAGTTTTACGGATTGTTCGAGCAAAGTTGTCATGGAAAAACTCGGAATAACTCACGCCTTCGCTTTTGACAATCATTTTAATCAATTCGGCAATGTCGTTGTCGTGCCGTAAAATTCAAAAATGCTTAATTCAATTTTAATCGTTGACGACGAACGCGGAATCCGCGAAACTTTGCGCGGGGTTTTGGAAGACGAAGGTTTTGACGTAGAAACCGTCGCGTCGGGCGAAGCGTGTCTGAAATCGGTTGAAACAAATAATTTCGCGTGTATTTTGCTTGATGTTTGGCTGCCCGAAATTGACGGTTTGGAAACGCTGAAAAAATTGCGCGAGAACGGAAACGATTCTGCCGTTGTGATGATTTCGGGACACGGAAATATTGAAACCGCCGTTAATGCGACGAAGCTCGGCGCATTTGATTTTATTGAAAAACCGCTGTCGCTTGAAAAGACAATTCTCACTGTCAGAAATGCCATTAAGCAGCGAGAGTTGGAACGCGCAAATCAGACTTTGACCAAACAACTGAACGAAGAATATCAAATGATCGGCGATTCGATTGCAATGCGTGCATTGCGAAAACAGATTGCGATTGTCGCGCCGACTGACGGACGGGTTTTGATTTCGGGCGAATCTGGAACAGGCAAAGAGTTGGTTGCGAGGGCGATTCACGCGCAGTCGAAACGGAAAAACGCGCCGTTTGTCGAGATAAATTCCGCCGCGATTCCCGAAGATTTGGTCGAATCGGAACTTTTCGGACACGCCAAAGGCGCGTTTTCCGGCGCGTTGACGGCGAAAAAAGGAAAGTTTGAAATTGCCGACGGTGCGACGCTTTTTCTTGACGAAATCGGCGATATGTCGCCGCGTGTGCAGGCGAAAATGCTGCGCGTTTTGGAAGAACAGCGTTTTGAGCCGGTTGGCAGTAACACGCCGATAAAAGTTGACGTGCGCGTCATTTCAGCGACAAATAAACCGCTTTCGAGTTTGATTGAAGACGGCGATTTTCGCGCCGATTTGTTTTATCGTCTGAACGTTATTCCGTTTCAAATTCCGCCGCTTCGTGAAAGATTGGAAGACGTTCCCGCGCTTGTCGAACATTTTAATCGAAAATTTTCGGCGGATTACGGCAAAAAATCGAAAACTTTTACGGAAGAAGCGATTGCCGCGCTGCAAAATTATGCGTGGCTCGGCAACGTGCGGGAACTTCGCAACACTATTGAGCGCGTGATTATTATGCACGGCAAACAAAAGGTTTCGGCGGACGATTTGCCCGAATTCGACGCGAAAACTTCCGCACCCGCGTCGAGTTTTCGCTTTCCTTCGTTCAAAGAAGCAACCGATGCTTATCAGCGCGAATTTATCCTTCACAAACTCGCCGAAGCCGACGGCAATATCACACGCGCCGCCGAAGTGATGGGCGTTGACCGCAGTCATCTGCATAGAAGAATAAAAAGTTTAGGAATTAACGCGGAAAGAGGGAAAACTGATGTTTGATTTCAGTTGACGAAATTGCGCTGAATTAGTAGAACTTTGTCAACTTTTTCTAAAGAAGCCGGTTGGAAACTCAAAGAACAAAGATTTGCCCACGAAAAACACGAAAGAAACAAAATAAAATCAAAATTAGAGATTTCTTTCTTTTTAGCTTCTTTCGTGTTTTTCGTGGGCGGCAAAAATTATTTTCAAACAGCTTTTAAGATTTTTGTTGCAATTGTGGAGTTTTTACAAAACGATTTCACAATGAAAAATGATTTTTGCACAAAAAGTTATTCACTTTTTTTTATCATATCCATTGAATAGCTTTTGTAAATAGTTTCTATCCAAGCATCAGTTTTGATAAAACCCGTTCCCCAATCCTTGTATTTTTCGGGCAAACCGGCTTTTTTGATTTCGTCGAGCGATTTCTTCTTGTCCATTGCTCCTCTGACAATCTGAGTCGTTTCGATCAGCATTTGATGATATTTTTTCAAATCGTCGAGGTTGGAAACTTCACCATGTCCGGGAATTATTTTCGCGTCCGACGGAATTTGCTGCATCAGTTCGCCGATATTTTTTATCAAACCCGGCACGCTTCCGCCGCCGTTTAAATCAACAAAAGGAAATTTCCCGGCAAAAAATTGGTCGCCGAGATGAACGACGTTTGAAGTCGTAAAGAAAAGTACCGTGTCGCCGTCCGTGTGCGCCTTCGGAAAATGGACGGCGCGAACTTCTTCGCCGTTAAAATGAATCGAAAGACTTTGCGCGTAAGTAATCATCGGCAGCGCGAAATCGGGAAACGGCTTTTCGTTCATCAGAAGACGTTTGCGAACATTATCCTGCGCGATGATCGTGCCGGTTTTACCGAAAATCGGATTTCCGCCCGTGTGATCGCCGTGAAAATGTGTGTTGAAAATAAAGCGCGGCGAGTCTGAACCGAGTTCTTTGAGCGCGGCTTTTATTTTGTCGGCAATTCTTTCAAATTGATCGTCAATCATTAAAAGTCCGTCTTTTCCTGCCGAAACGCCGATATTTCCGCCTTGCCCGAACAGAACATAAACATTTCCCGCCACCTTTTGTGTTTTTATTGTAACGTCTTGCTGTTGATGTTTTTCAATGCCGACGATTAAATCGTCGTGCGCCGCAACACTCGTAATGAACAAACCGATAATCGCGGCAACTAATAAAATTTTTCGCATAATTTCTCCTAATTTTGTGATTTTGTTTATAATATCACAAACGAATTTTTATATTCCTTAGTCCGTTTTTAAAGTTGCAGTCAAAAAATTATGAGTTTTAATTTAGAAGAATTAGTTCGTCAAAATATTAGAAGATTAACACCCTATTCTTCTGCCAGAAAAGAATTTAGCGGCGCAGCGCAGATTTTTCTCGATGCTAATGAAAACAGTTTCGGTTCGCCTTTGGAACAAAATTACAATCGTTATCCCGACCCGTTACAGTCGGAAATCAAGCAAAGAATCGCGGAAATAAACAGCGTTAAACCGGCGGAAATTTTTATCGGAAACGGCAGCGACGAAGCGATTGATCTGCTTTTCAGAATCTTCTGTGAACCTCAAACGGATGAAGTGATAATTTGTCCGCCGACTTATGGAATGTATAAAGTTTCGGCTGAAATAAACGATGTCAAAATCAAAGAAGTTTTTCTCACGCCGGATTTTCAGCTAAATGTTCAAGAAATCTTTGAAAAAACAGATGAACGAACAAAATTACTTTTCATTTGTTCGCCGAATAATCCGACGGGAAATTCGATGCGCCGCGAAGCGATTTTGAAAATCGCCGAAACTTTTAACGGCATAGTCGTCGTTGACGAAGCCTATATTCATTTTTCGAGCGAAAAATCTCTGATTTCGGAAATAAATAATTTCCCGAATCTCGTCGTTCTTCAAACCTTTTCAAAAGCGTGGGGTTTAGCCGGTTTGCGCGTCGGTCTGGCATTTGCAAATGAAGAAATAATAGAACTTTTTAATAAAGTAAAACCGCCGTATAATATTTCGGAAATTGCTCAAAAGGCGATTTTGGAAGCGTGGAAAAATAAACCGCAAGTTGACGAAATGATTGCAGAAATCATTTCCGAACGCCAAAAGCTAATCGAAAATCTGCGCGAATTTTCCTTCATTACAAAAATTTACCCGACGGACGCAAATTTTATTTTACTAAAAACCGTTGACGCGGAAAAAATTTACAAATTTCTGCTTGATGAAACAATCGTCGTCCGCAACCGCAGCAATGTCGAAATGTGTTTGGGATGTCTGCGAATTACGGTTGGCACGACGCAGGAAAACGAAAGTTTGTTGAAGGCGTTTGAAAAAATCGGCGATGTTTCAAATTTTAAGATTGAAAAATCTACTTCGAGATAAATAAAATTTCTAACCACTGTCTTTTATACATTTCATCTTCGAGTTTGTCATCTTCGAGTTTGTCATATTCGGCTTGAGCCAACGCGCGGTTGAGATAATTACCTGAAATATTTGCAACATTTACTTTTCTGCAACTTGTATTTTAGGACAAATTCATATAATAATTTTCTTAACCAAATCGAACAAATTACAAATACTTTTAAAAGATACTAATGGTTACAGGATTTTCGAGTGAAGATGAAAGTTTTTAATTTTTTGATCTTGACAATAACTTGATACAAACATTTAGCCGGATTCTGCTACTAAATGAATTCTCCTGAAAGATATTGTGTTTAAGTTTCACTGCATTTCAAAATCTGACGAACCAATTTTTTGCCGGAGTAATTTGTCGGATACTTTTCAAAGTTCTAAATAATTCTAATAAATTTAATAAAGAGGGTTTACCAAAATGAATAATGCTGTCGGTCGGATTAAGCATAAAAGTTATGCTTGCAATAAGTCGGAGTCTATCTTTCGGCGGATTTCGTCGTTCGCGGTTCTGTCTGTTCTGCTTTTACAGATTTTCCTGATTCCATTGCCGATTCAGGCAAAAGTCAGGGGAGTACTCGTTTCTTCAAGTATTGTCATCAGTCAGGCTTACGGCGGCGGCGGCGGTTCAACCGGAACTTATTTAAATGACTATGTTGAATTGAAAAATATCGCCGCAACACCGCAATCGCTCAACGGATTGTCCATAATGTATGGCTCGACGAACGGACAATTCGGCAGCAACGGAAATATTTTTGCACTGCCTGACATTATGCTTCAACCGGGTCAGTATTATTTAATTCAGACAGGTTCTGCCGGATCGGGCGGAGCCGCTTTTCCGGTTACGCCCGATGCGACAACATCCGGGCTGAGTATGTCGGGAACGAGTGGCAAGGTTGCGCTGACAAACGGTTTGACACCGAACACCTGCGGCGCGACGGCGACACCGTGTTCCCTGCCGAATGCACAGATTGTTGATCTGGTTTCTTGGGGAACAGCCAACAATGCGGAAGGCGGCGCAGCTACTAACGGCGGCTCGGCTCTGACTTCGACCAAGGGAAATGTCCGCAAGGGCGCGGGCTGTACCGAAACCGACAACAATAACAATGACTTTGATATTATTACCGCACCGGTGCCGCGCAATAGTTCATCAACACTGAATGTTTGCGGCGGCGGCGGCGGACAGACCAATCCGACGGGAATCGGAGCGGCTAATCCGCCTTCGGTAAATGCAGGCGGCGCAACGCTTTTGACCGTGACGGTAACTCCCGGAACAAATCCAGCCAGCACCGATCTGACAGTTTCCGGGAATTTGACGGCTATCGGCGGAATTGCCGCACAGACGTTTTTTGACGACGAAACTAACGGCGATGTAACTTCCGGCGACAATGTTTTTTCATATAATGCGACGGTCAGTGCGGGAACATCGGGCGGCAACAAGAATTTACCCGTTTCGATCAGCGATGCACAAACACGAACCGGTTCAACTTCGATTACGGTTAATGTTCAAGCACCTGCGGGACCTGTTGACCACATTGTCATCAGTCAGGTTTACGGCGGCGGCGGAAACAGCGGTGCGATCTATCAAAACGATTTTGTCGAATTATATAACCCGACCGCTGCCACTGTTAGTCTGTCGGGCTGGTCGCTCCAATATTCTTCTGCCACCGGAACTTCCTGGGGTAATAAACAGCCGATTGGCGGCACAATCGGGACGGGACAATATTATCTGGTCAAACTTGCTTCGGGCGATGCGGTCGGGGCTGTGCTTCCAGACGCAAATATTGACGGTGATATTAATTTGAGCGGGACGGCGGGCAAGATCGCTCTCGTCAACAATTCCAACACACTGCCTGACGGATGTCCTTTGAGCAGTTCGAATCTGGTTGATCTCGTCGGTTACGGAACAACCGCAAACTGTCGTGAAGGCACTTCTCCGGCTCCGGCTCCGAGCAACACGACCGCCGACATACGCAGATCCGGCGGCGCACAGGACACTAATGAAAACGGCAATGATTTTCTGACGGGAACACCAAATCCGCGTCGAACTGCGCCGATTGTCGAGGTTGGTCCGGCAGTTCTTACCACTGACCCGTTTAGTAACAGCACCACGGCTCCGCGTGATTCGAGCCTGACGATCAACTTTACCGAACCTGTTTTTGTTTATCCGAACTGGTTTGATATAACTTGTGCCGTGACCGGAAATCACAACAGTGCTACTCAGGCAGGCAGTTCCAAAGTATATGTCATCACGCCGAACCAAAACTTTCAGGCGGGAGAAACTTGTACGGCGACGATCTTCAAGGACTTTGTTCATGATCAGGATATGGACGATGCCGAATCCGGCACGGATACTCTGCAAAGCAATTTTGTCTGGAGTTTCACGATTGCCACCGGATATCCGCCGCCCTATTCGTCCGATGTTCATTTGACTATGGGCAATCCGACTAATGCGACCGCCGATGTCAACCAACCAACTAACTATTTGATGCAAAAACCCGAATTCGCTCTCTCTTATAACCGGGATAAAGGCACTCCAAACTGGGTTAGCTGGCATCTGGACACTTCGTGGACGGGCAGTTTAATGCGGGTTGATACGTTCCGTCCCGATCCTGAAGTTCCGAGCGACTGGTACCGCGTTCAGGCAACCGACTATTTCGGTTCCGGCTTTGATCGCGGACATATGACACCGAATGCCGACCGCGACAATCAGAATTCAAGACCGATTAATCAGGCGACTTTTCTGATGTCCAATATGGTTCCGCAAGCACCCGACAACAATCAGGGACCGTGGGCGAAACTGGAAAATGATCTCCGTTTATTGCTTGCGACCAACGAGATATATATTGTTTCGGGCGGCGCGGGTACGGGCGGTATCGGCAGTGCCAACGGCAGTGTCGTCAATACGATTGCCGGTGGCAAGGTCAATGTTCCCGGCTATACTTGGAAGTCCGCGCTGATTATTCCGAACGGCACTGGTGATCTTTTGCGGGTTAATAACGATACGCAGATAATTTCCGTTATTATGCCGAACACACAGGGAATCGGAAACGATCAGTGGCAGAAATATCTGGCGACCACCGATCAGATCGAGGCTCTGACCGGCTATGATTTGTTTTCAAATGTGCCGGTTGGGATTCAGAACGTCATCGAATCGAGACTCGATTCGGCAAACAATACATCGCCGACAACGGTTGCGGGCGGAACATACCCCGATCTTAATATAACCGCACCAAACACGACGCTCGGCGGCAATATTACTGTAAACGGAAATTTAACATTAGGCGGCAGTCAACTGAATACCGGCAACTTCAAAATCACGCTCGGACCAAATGCTACGGTTTCGCGGATCAGCGGTTATGTGATCGGCAATCTTGAAAAACAATTTGCCAGTTCGTCCGATGTGTTTGAATATCCGGTCGGTACGCCCAACGGTTATTCTCCCGTTAATGTTGCGCTGACTGCACTCGGACAAACGCCTTCGAGCCTGACGATCAAAGCGGTCGAAGGTGTCCAGCCAAATGTTACTTCGCCCGCAGTTTCGCTTAAACGCTACTGGACTTTGACGGAAACCGGCGATCTGACAGCAAATCTGACATTTAATTATCTGGATGCCGACGTGCCGGACGGAGTTTTGGAAAACACCCTGACACTTCAACGCTATGAAGGAACATTTACCCCGATTCCGGCAAACATCAACACTGTCGCTAATACTGCGGAAGCCGTCGGGATCAATACTTTTTCCGATTGGGTGTTGGTTTCACCTCTGGGACCGACTGCGGCACCTGTTACAGTTGGCGGACGAATCACTTCATCGTATGGAAGAGGAATTTTCGGAGCGACGGTCTTGATGACCGACCAATCCGGTCAAATCTTTACGGCGCGAACCAATCCGTTCGGTTATTACCGTTTTTACGATGTCGCAGCGGGAAATACATACGTCGTAGATATTCGCCACAAACAGTTCAGTTTTGCACCGAAAGTCGTTTCGATTGCGAATGATTTTGAAGAACTGAACTTTACCTCGCTGCCCTGATTCTATGTTAAAAGTCGGAACAGACATCCGACCTTATCAGTTCAGGATTCCAACATGGTTAAAAGCCGCTTCAGATGTTAAATCGAAGCGGCTTTTTTATTGAAAGCGACTGTAAATTACAGAGTCGTGAAATAATTGGCGGCAATTTTAATTCAAATCCAATTTCAAGATATGATTTGTCCCGACCGTTTCGCCGTAAGGAAAATCTAACTCGCCGACTTTTATAAAACCGTATTTTCGATAAAATTTTTGCGCCGCCTGATTTTTTTCCCAAACGCCGAGCCAAACCGTTTCGTAATTTCTCCGCCGCGCCTCATCGAAACATTTTTGCATCAGCGCGTTGCCAACCCGTTTGCCTTTCATTTTTTCCAGAATATAAATGCGCTGAATCTCAATGGCGTTTTCGTCCTGCAAACATTCAGCCGGAGCATTTGCCCGCAATTTCGCGTAACCGACAACGCATCCATCCGCTTCGGCAATGAAAAAAGTCGAATCTTTGTTACTTAATTCCTTCTCGGTTTGTTCGGAACTGAAACTTTCCAGAATATACTTCGCCAAATCCCGCGAGTCGTCTTGCAAACAATAAGCCTCATAAAAAGTCGTAACGCCGAGCGCACAAATGACTTTCGAATCAGAAATATCAGCTTGTCGAATGGAAATGTTCATTTGAATCTACTGAAGTCTATCAAATTTGAAATTTTCTTGAGAATTCAATTCAAATCGCCAAAGGCGACAAATATTATAGCCTGCGGTGAAACCGTAGGAAATTCGCCGAGAAAACGCCCCGACGCTGAAAGTGTCGAACAAATTGTAATAATTGTTGCTCGCCGTCAGCGAGCGATTAATAAGAAAATTGAGACTATTTCTTCCGATTTTTCTTCGGAACATAATCAGGCTTAGGCTTCGGAATCTCACTGCCTTTCGGGACAAACCAAAATTCTAATCTTCTACTAATATTGACATATCCGCCGTCCATCATCTTTATTTGCGAATTTGAAAATCCGTTTTTAATCAATTGTTTATGAGCGGCTTGAAACATTTTCTTGAGGCGAGATTTTTTGTTCAAATTGTGCTGATTTTTCGCAATTACTTTACCGTTTCCATCGGTTTCAAAATTGGTGTCGAGATAACCGATAATATAAACCTTGCTTTCGATAGAATCTTCCAAAAACTTTTTCAAAATGTTTTGAGCAAATTCGGAATAAGCTCCAATCGTGTATTCAGTGGCAGGATATTCATTTTCAACGGAATTAAAATCAATTTTAGAAGCTGAAAAATCGTTGCCGTCAAAATAAGCAGATTCAAATAAAACAGCCTTCTGCGGCATCTTTAAATTTTCCTCACAAGTTTCGATATTCGCATCCGCCTCTACTAAGTAAGAATTAATCAAAAACGGCTCATTATTGATATTACAGAACTGTATATCAAGTTTTTCAAGAGGAAGTTTGAGAAAGTTTTTCCAGATTGATTTTATTAAAGAGCCGTAAATATATGGTCGTGCAAAGCTTTCACTTTCACCTCCGTAAATCCTGACAAGTATTTTAGAATTCGGTGTTTTTACCATCTCAAGCCCCACGGAATTGAACCGACTTCTCAACTCTTCAAGATTTGTTCGATTAAAACTATCAATTAATTTAAGTTGATTTTCTTGTGCGGAAATCGAAAGCGTCAAAGAAATAGCAATCATAATGTATAAAAATATTTTTTTCATAATTTCACCTCAAATTCTAATGTTCCCAATTTTTTCCGGCTTTTTATCCGAACTCGGTTTCAAATAAGGCGCGTCGGATTGTTCGCGTTTTTCCTGTGAATCGGACGAATGCCATTTCATCCATTCATCGGGCGCGTCGAAGAGTTAGAGATTTTTTGGGTCAACAGCAACGATGCCGATGCTTGAATAGCGCGTGAAATCCGAAGTGTTAAAAGTCAAAATATGAGTAACCTGATGAACTAATACGGATTACACATATCAATTATGCAATAGCTGACTTCCAAGCCGACATCAAATATCCAAATGAGGTGATAGAACTCAGACTTGTTTTAGAAAAGCTGTTCAGCCCCAAACTCATCAGTTGACTTAATTCTTCCA
>JBBPXX010000014.1:0-5880 GCA_038200505.1 Pyrinomonadales bacterium
CATTTATCATTGAACATTTATCGAATTGATTGGTAAATGTTCAATGATAAATGAATCAAAATTCATTGCTTTTATCGGTTTCCTCAACCTGCGTGTCAATCCACGATTCTTGAGTGGCGGTTTGCCCGTCTTCGACTAAAACTTTTCCTTCAAAAACTCCGCAACCGTCAACCGTAACTTCGTCCGCGTCAGTCGGGAGCATCAGATAAACTTTCGTTTCAACGTGCTGATTGCCGAAAACGTGCGCGTTGACCGGCTTTGTCCGGCGAAGTGGAACGATTTGCTCGTAAGTTCCGAATGCCAACGCGCCGGTCGGACAAACGCTGGTACACATCGGCTGCAAACCTTCGCTCGTTCGGTCATAACACATATCGCATTTCATTTGCAGGTGAATCTGCGTATTGTATTTCGGCACGCCGAACGGACAGGCGTTGACGCAGTTGCGGCAATCCAGACAGCGCGGTTTAAGTGCCGACATTACAACGCCGTCCTCATTTTGTTTGATCGCATCCGCCGGACAAACCAGAGCGCACGTCGGCTCGGTGCAGTGCATACAAACCGTCGGCATCGTCGCCGTCGTTTCGGCACGGTCAATATAATCCACAAAGATCATCGAATAACCTTTGTGAGTCGAACATTCGCGGCAAGCGGCGACGCACGCGCGACAACCGATACAGCGTTGCGGGTCTATGAACATTGTTTCTTCCATAATTTTTTACTTTAAAGTAATACCAAATTTTAGTATCATAATTTTAGTGAAAAGCAAGCATCGAAAAACACTCGAAAAGATTTTTGCCAGACCTGTTTCGGGCAATATTCGGTGGAGCGACATCGAAACGCTTTTCAAAAGTTTGGGCGCGGAAATTTCCGAAGCCGAAGGTTCTCGCGTCAGAGTTTTTCTGTTTGATGAAATCCGCGTTTTCCATCGTCCGCATCCGAGTCCGATGACGGACAAAGGCGCGGTAGAATCAATCAGAAAATGGTTTGACGAAAACGGTATAGAAAAATGAAAAATGTAATGAAATTTGGCGAATACGACGCGGTTATCAGTTTTGACCCGGAAATTCAGATGTTTCGCGGCGAATTTGTCAACTTGAACGGCGGCGCGGATTTTTACGCCGACAGCATCGAAAATTTGCAAAAAGAAGGCGAAACGAGTTTGAAGGTATTTCTCGATTTTGCGGCGGAAAAAAACATCGCGCCGAAAAAGCAGTTTTCGGGAAAACTCGTTTTGCGTCTGAAACCTGAAATCCATCAAAAATATAAACTCCTCGCCTCCGCGAAAAATGTCAGTCTCAATCAATTACTGAATGAAACACTCGAAAAAGCGGTTTAATCAATAGATAATTGATAATATTATTTCTTAAATTATCCGTTATCAATTATCCATTATCAATTATTTCCCTCTCTGCACTTCGCTCAAACTTGCGCCTTTTCTTCCTTTTCCTAAAATCGGCAATTCCCGTGAATGAATTTTCTCGATTCGCGCCGCACACGCTTTGTATTCGGGAATTTTCGAAATCGGGTCGAGCGCGGGATTCGTCAATTGATTCGCCGACAAATTTTCGCCCCAGTGATACGGAATAAAAATCGTGTCGGGACGAATCGTGCGGACGATCAACGCCGGAAAAATACCTTCGCCGCGCCGCGAAACTACTTTTACCCGTTCGCCGTCGTTGATTTTCATTTTTTGAGCCGTTTCCGGGTGAATTTCGACATACGGTTCGGGACATTGCTGAACTAAAAAACCGATTCTGCGCGTTTGATTGCCCGACAGATATTGATAAACGACTCGTCCGGTGGTTAAAATCATCGGAAATTCATCGTCCGGTTTTTCGTCCGCTCCCGAATATTCGACGGCGTGAAACTTGGCTTTGCCATCTGGCAGACTGAATTTTTCTTCAAAAAGTCGCGGCGTTCCCGGATGATCGAGCGTCGGGCAGCTCCAGAAAATTCCGTTGTTTTTCTCGATTTTCTCATAAGTTATGCCGTAATAATCGGCTTTTCCACCTTTTGAAGCGACGCGCATTTCGTCGAAAATCTCGCGCGGACTGTTAAACGGAAAGTATTTTCCGCGTCCCATTCTCTTGGCGATTTCGTTGATAATCCACCAATCAACTTTTGCTTCTCCGGGCGGTTCGTTCGCCTTATTGATTTTGACGACGCGACCTTCCGCGCTCGCCGTTACGCCTTCGTCTTCCGACCACGCCGAACCCGGCAAAACGACATCGGCGTAGCGCGAACTTTCCGACATAAAAAAGTCTATGCAGACATAAAAATCCAAACCTTCGAGCGTTTCGCGCACCGTGTTTATATCTGGCAGCGAAACCATCACGTTATTGCAAATCGAAATAAGCGCACGAATTTCCTTTTCGCGCATTTTGCCGAACATCTCGACGACCGAAACTCCGGCTTCGGGCATTTCTTCGAGCGGCAAATCCCAGACTTCGCTGATATATTTGCGGTCTTCCGGGTTATTTATCGAACGCTGTCCGGGCAATTGGTCGGCTTTTTGCCCCATTTCGCGCCCGCCTTGCCCGTTTCCCTGTCCGGTAATCGTGCCGTAACCGCGTCCGGGTGAACCGATTTTTCCCGTCGCCAGCACGATATTGATATACGAAAGAACATTGTCCACGCCGTTTGAATGATGTTCGATGCCGCGGGCGTGCATAATCATTCCGGTTTTCGCTCGTCCGTAAAGAAGTCCCGCCTGCACGATTTTCTCCGCCGGAACGTCCGAAATCTCGCTGCAAATTTCCGGCGTATATTTTTCGATTACGGCTTTTGTCGCTTCCCAATCGTTCGTGCGGCTTTTGATAAATTCTTCGTCAATCAAATTTTCCTTAACAATGACGTGAAGCATTCCGTTCGCCACCGCGACATCCGTTCCGGGTTTTAACTGCAAATGCAGATCGCCCTGTCGCGCCGTTGCCGTTTCACGCGGATCAATGACGATCCAAACGCCGCCGTTATCGCGCTGCTGCCACAAATATTTATTCAAAACCGGAAAAGTTTCCGCACAGTTCGCGCCCGCAATTATCAAGACTTCGGCGAGCGGAATATCGCTCCACGGATTTGCGGCGCGGTCAACGCCGAACGCTTTGTAATTTCCCGCACCGGCGGAAACCATACAAAGCCTGCCGTTGTAATCAATGTAGCGCGTGCCGAGTCCGGCGCGGGCGAACTTGCCCATCAGATAAGTTTTCTCCGTCGTCAGCGAAGAACCCGAATAAACGCCGAGCGTGTCCTTGCCGTATTTCGCCTGCAACTCTTTAAATTTTGAAACGACCAAATCCAACGCTTCGTCCCAACTCGCTCGTTCAAAAATCCCGTTTCGCTTTATCAAAGGATGAGTCAATCTGTCCGGGTGATGAGTTTGCAGATAAGCCGTTACGCCTTTCGGACAAAGGCGACCTTCGTTGACGGGAAAATCGTAACGCGGCTCAAAACCGACGAGTTTTCCTTTTTCGACGAGCAAATTCATTCCGCACTGCACACCGCAATACGGGCAATGCGTCGGCACGACTTTGTCAATCACGCGGTCAGATTGCCATCCGCCGTCCGGTGCGTCGTGCAGGTGAGGACCGAATCTTTCAATGATATTTTCTAAGTTTTCTACTTTGCTCATTTTGTAAAATAATTTCGCTTTTGTCGTTAATTATCAATTGAATAAAATCAGCTCAGGAAAAATTTTAGCCACAGATTTACACAGATGAACACAAGATATTTTTATGATTTTATATCTGATTGTTAAATCTTTTCTTATCATCTGAGTTCATCTGTGTAAATCTGTGGCTGATTTTCTTCTGTTCTCGTGCCGTAAAAAACCGGCTCATCGCGCTTCTTCGGCAAATTCGCATAAGCCAAACCGCGCATAATTCGCTTGCAGCGCGGGCAATAATCCTGCAATGTATGACCGTTTTCCATTCGATAATCAAAACCGAGTTCGCCGACTACCTTTTTCAAATCGTCAATCCACATCTGCCCGACAAATTCGGTTTTGCAGCGTGGACAAACCGCTTGCGGCATTTCCTCCGAACGCTTCTGATAAAGTTCGACACCGATTGAAGCCGGACGCTGAACGATGTGAAAAAGTTTTCCGAACGGGATATAAAAAAGTGTCATAATCACCGTCGCTTGATGCGAAAGCGCGATAAACGAATACATATAACCTTCAAACCAAAGGCTCGAAGCCGTCAGCATCAAACCCGAAACCGAAATTGCAATCAACATCAAATGCGGCACGAAATCGAGCAGAAATGTTTGATAAGCAATCGCGCCGCGATCCTTTAATCTGCGATGAATCGCAATCGCGCAGCCGGCGATGACCATAACGGCGGAAATATCCAGCCCGTGAAACATAAGCCACGCCGAAATGTCGCGTCCCTGAACGAGCGAAAGCGGAAAGCCAAAAAGATAAGCGCGATAACCCAAATCGCCTTCGAGTTCAAAATGCACCCAGCCGAACGCCAGCGGAAACGTAATCGCGGCGGCGAGAACACAACCCCACATAATCAGCGCGTGCATCAGCCAGCGCATCGTGCCGCGTTTGAAAATAAACCTCTGCCCGACCAAATTCGTCGCCACGGTCGTCGCGGCAGTCGCGGTATTTTTAGCAAACTTTTTGCGCTGAAAAAAGAGATGCAAACCGCGCTTAAAATAAATTCTCGTCGCCGGACGCTGAAGCCACATCGCGTAGCGGAAAAATATCGCGCCGAACGCGACGACGCTCGCCACCGTGTAACCGAAAAGCGCGGAATCGAAATGTTCCAGATTCCGCGAACCGACGATAACTAAAAGAGTTAGCAAAGCGGACGCGCCCAAACCGATGAGCGTCGGATGAGTGTAGTTCATTTTTTCCGAATGAATTTTATCGGGTGTTTCCGTCATAAAATTTTTGTTTGCGTTCAAATGCTAAATTATTTAATTTTAAGTTTTTTCCAGACCGGAAAAATATGATTTGAATCATATTTTTAAAATCTCAAATCAATCATATAGCAAACGACATTCCTTAAACGAATTGAAAAAGCAAATAAGAGATTTCGGCGGGAAAGATTGAATCAAATAGTAAACGGCTTGAAATTTACGCACTTGAAGTAATAGAAAAGCACGAGGTTTTTCGTAGTAAACTACTGAAATCTACGGAAAATTTCACGCTTAAATTACAAGCAACTCAACAAATTCAGGCAGAACCGAAAAAAACGCGAAAAATATGATTTGAATCACAAATGATGGTTTTTTTAATATTTGGCAGCGATAGTGTGCGGAAAATTACGCGGCAATTGCGAAAAGTTTATTAGACATTATTGGAAATAAACTCAAACTTTGATTTGCTGATTTTTTTGCCCGCGAATGACACAAATAAACACGAAAAAAAGTAAAAAAATAAAAAGAACTTTGATAAATAAGCGACATTTTAATTGCAAACAAATAAAATTCGTGTTGATTCGTGGGCAAATTTCTTATTTCCAATAATGTCTAAAGTAGAATTAATCAACGTGCGTGAAGTTCACGAACCGTCATAAGCAATTAAGGTTTTTATAATAAATAGTCTCAGTAGATCCAAATTTTGAAAACTGACTTGTCGGACTTGAAAACTTTTGTCAGTTTAGATGTTTGAAAAAGAACCAAAAAAAGCAGTCAAGTCCTGCTTAGAAAATAGCACAAGATTATCGCAAACGGTAGTTTTGCAATTAGCGGGAAGCCGGGCTGGTCAATTTTTACCGCTTCAAGCCGCCGGATATGCCTGCACAACGGAACAATTATTGGATGTTTTGGTGGCGGTTCCGGTCGGCAAAGAAACGATTGAGCAGGTTTCAGCCGACTTGAAAATCAGAGTCGGAGCGGAAACTATTCGCGGTTATTTCAATGAGCAATTGA
>JBBPXX010000015.1:0-25175 GCA_038200505.1 Pyrinomonadales bacterium
ACTTTTTCCAATCTTTCCAACTGATGATCGCGCACGCCTTCGTCAATTTTCAGGATGTCGGTTTTGTGGATTTCGTTTTCCATCAGATATTTGTTCACGCCGACGATGGTTTGTTCGTCGCGTTCGACGGCTTTTTGATATTGATACGCAGATTCCTGAATTTCTCTCTGCGGAAAACCGGCTTCGACGGCTCCGACCATTCCGCCGAAATTGTCTATTTTGTCGAAATAATCGAAACAGCCTTCTTCCATTTTCTTGGTCAGAGATTCGAGATACCAACTTCCGCCCAAAGGATCAACCGTGTTCGCCGCGCCCGTTTCTTCGGCGATAATTTGCTGTGTTCGCAAAGCGATCAACGCCGCTTCGTCCGTCGGAAGTGCCAACGCTTCATCGTAAGCGTCGGTGTGCAGAGATTGTGTGCCGCCCAAAACTCCGGCGAGTGCCTGAATCGCAACTCGTGCGATGTTTATCAACGGTTGCTGCGAAGTCAGCGAAACTCCGGCAGTTTGTGTGTGAAAACGCATCTTCATCGTGCGCGGATTTTTCGCGCCGAATCTGTCGCGCATCGTTTTTGCCCAGACGATTCTGGCGGCGCGATATTTGGCGATCTCTTCAAAAAAATCGTTGTGCGCGTTAAAGAAAAACGAGATTCGCGGCACGAATTCGTCAACATCCATTCCGCGTTCAACGCCGTATTGCACATATTCCACGCCGTCGCGCAAGGTGAACGCGAGTTCCTGCAACGCCGTCGAGCCGGCTTCGCGGATGTGATAACCAGAAACCGAAATCGGATTATATTTCGGAACGTGCTTGGCGCAATATTCCATCGTGTCAATGACCAATTTCATCCCCGGTTTGATCGGATAAATCCATTCCTTCTGCGCGATATATTCCTTCAAAATATCATTCTGCAAAGTCCCCGAAATTTTATTAAAATCTGCGCCTTGCTTCTCGGCAAGCGCAATATAAAACGCCAGAAAAATCCACGCGGGCGCGTTTATCGTCTGCGAAACCGTAACGTCTTCGAGATTTATTCCGTCAAATAACGCTTCAAAATCTGCAAACGAAGTAACCGCCACGCCGCATTTACCGACTTCACCTTCACTCAGAGGCGAATCTGCATCAAGCCCCATCAACGCGGGCAAATCATACGCCACACTCAAACCTGTCTGACCTTGCGCCATCAAATATTTAAAACGTTTATTCGTTTCTTCCGGCGAAGAAAATCCCGCAAACTGGCGCATCGTCCAGAGTTTTCCGCGATAACCCGTCGGATGAATACCGCGTGTATACGGAAATTCGCCGGGAAAACCGACTTCTTTTTCAAAATCAATATTTTCCGTATCGGCGGCGGTGTAAAGCCGTTCGACAGGTTCTAAGGACACGCCTTCAAAACTCTCTTTTCGTTCCGCTCTTTTGTCCAAAACTTTTTGCAGCGTTTCTGCTTCCCATTTTTTCTTAGCCGATTGCGCGTCTGTAATTTTTTCTTTTATTTCCGGTGTCATAATTTAACCTTTTTTGTTTTATTTTGATGAAAATTTCGACTTTATTTTATCATAATTCCGCCTATGTTGAATCTTCCGAACAATTTCCAAAAACAATTAACCACAGATAGACGCGGATAAACGCAGATTTTTTGAAAAAAGTTATTTTTTTTACTTTAATCTTTTCTTATCTGTGTATATCCGCGTTCATCTGCGGTTAATTTTTCTTTGTTAACGATTTCGACCAAGCTGTTCGTGCGACGAAACCCATTCATCAGCGACAACCGCGCTTCCCAAAGATAATTCGCCGCAGAGAACGGTTGCGGCGACGATTTCGGCGAATTTTTTTACTTTGTCTTTGCCGTAACAATCCATTAATTCCAAACATTCGCGCTGTGTCGGTAAACCGGTTCCGCCGCCGTGTGTGGCGACGATTAATGCCGGAATCGTAATCGAAAAATAATAATCGCCCGTTTTTGTAATATCCGCGTAAGCGAGCGCGGCTGAAGATTCAGCGACGTTTGCCACATCTTGACCGCAGGCGATAAACATTGCCGTAATGCCATTTGCCGAATGCGAACCGTTATTATTTGCGCCTGCCAGAAATCCGCCGAGTTGCGAACGCAGACGCGCGGCGAAAATTTGTTCGACTGAAACGTGCATAATTTCCTGTAATTTATCGGCGGGAATTATCGCTTCGGCGATAACTTTTTTGCCGCGCGTGTGAATGCGGTTCATCCACGAAGATTTTTTGTCGGTGGCGATACTGCCTTCGAGTTGATAATGCTCGATGCCTTCGTAATTCCGCATAATCCAATCGCAAGCCGCTTTCGTCGCTTTGCCAGACATATTTTGCCCCGCCGCGTCGCCCGTTGTGTAATTAAAACGCAGATAAAAAAATTTCGCGGCAGGAAATTGCTGAATATCGCGCAGTTTGCCGACGCTCGTCGTCGTTTCCGATTGCGCTTTAATCGCATCGAAATTTTCCTTCACCCAAACGCCGAACTTCTGTGCCTCACGCGCCGACGGAAAAACAAAAACCGGCGCACGCTGCATCGCGTCGTCAACAACAGTTACGGTTACGCCGCCCGATTCTTTGAGCAATTTCATTCCGCGATTATACGAAGCAACCAAAGTTCCTTCGGTTGTCGCCAAAGGAATGTAAAATTCGCCTTTCGCGTATTCGCCGTTGACGAGAAGCGGTCCGGCAAGTCCAATCGGAACTTGCGCCGCGCCGATAAAATTTTCGATGTTGCCTTGTGTTTCCTGCGGATCGAACGAATATTTTCCGACGTGATTTAATTCGGCGTTTGTTTGCTTTTTTGCAAATTCGCGCCGTGCTTCGGCGACTTCGCGTGTATAATCGTTTTCTTTATTTCTCGGAATTTTTTTGCTCATAATTTTTAATTTTCAGAATTTTCTCTCATCCAATCGTTTATTTTCTCGACATCTTTTTTCACCGTGCGCGAGGCGGCGAATAAAACGAGCATCAAAAGCGTGCTTAAAACCGGAATGATATACATTGCCGAACGAAGTCCCGCGCCGCGAAAAGGTTCGAGCGTTTTGGCGGTAAGTTGCGTGATTCCGACGGCGATTGCTGCTTGTGTCGTGAAATAATCGCTGATTAAACCGATAACATACGGTCCGAGCGACGCGCCTAAAAGATACATCGCCATAAAATAAACCGCCATCGCCGTGCCGCGCGAAGCGGGTTCGGTAACGTCGGCAATCGTCGCGTAAACAATCGAATAATAAAAATACATCAGCGCGACGCTCGTGCCGATCAACGCGGCAAATGTGATGTATTCGCCGGAAGCGATGCCGATTGAAAAAAAATAAAACGGAATCGAAAACAAAATCGCCAGAGCCGCAATCAGCAGTGCGCCGTCGGGACGTTTTCGCTTTGCCCAATCGCCGACGAAACCGCCGAGCAGAAGTCCGGGCATACTGAGCAAACCGTAAATAATCGTCGCCGCATAATTCGCCTGAGCGATGTCGAGATTATGATGACGCATCAAATACGGCGTAATAAAACCGCTGAGCGCATACATATTAAAATTATGCAGCGCGCCGGACAAAATCAGCCAGATCATCGTCGGAGTTTTGAGAATCTGCAAAATCGTCGAGCCCTCGCGTTTTCGACCGCCGACATCAATCGTTTCAACCGCGCCGCGCATCGGTTCTTTGATAAAAAACACGGCGAAAACGCACAAAAGTCCGGGAAGTCCGGCGACAAAAAATGCCGACCGCCAACCGTAATTCTTCGCCACTGCGCCGCTGACCGCAAAACTCAAAGCAAGTCCGACGGGCAATCCCAACATAAAAATTGACATGGCTTTGCCGCGTTTGTCCGACGGAAAATAATCGCCGATCAACGAACTCGCCGCCGGAGCGCACGTCGCCTCACCGACTCCGACACCCAAACGCATCGCAAAAATCTGCCAAAAATTTCTTGCAAGTCCCGAAGCCGCCGTCATTACGCTCCAAACCAAAACGCCGACTCCCAAAATCTTTTTGCGGCTGTATTTGTCCGCGAGTTTTCCCAATGGCAAACCGACAAAGGCGTAAAGCAAAGTAAATGCAGTATTTAACGCGCCGAGCGACGAATCGCTCAAACCAAATTCCTTGCGAATCGGTTCGCCGACTGCGCCGATGATCTGGCGGTCAAAAAAATTCAGCGCGTTGATGACAAATAAAACTGCGAGCGCATACCAAGCGGCTTGTTTTCGGTTCATAAGTTTAAGATTTTTTATTGTCCGCGGAACACGCAGAAAAACGCGGAAAAATTTAACCACAGATTAACACAGATGAATGTAGATAATTATTTGTTATTTTAGAAAACTTGGAAATCTAATTGTAAAAATTTCGTTTTTATCTGTTTTCATCCGTGTCCATTTGTGGTTAAATTTTTCTCGAGATTTTCCGCCTATTTTGGCTTGTCAATGATAAAAAATTATGTATTTCGCAGAAAACAACGGAACAAAAATCTTTTGGACGGAACAAGGCGCGGGCGAACCGCTTTTGCTGATTGCAGGTTTAGGCGCGCCGCATCGGGCGTGGTGGCGAATCGCTCCGAAATTGGCTGAAAAATACCGCGTGATTACATTTGATAATCGCGGTGCGGGTGAAACCGAATTTCCCGCTGACGAACTTTTTACTCTTCCGCTGATGGCATCCGACGCGAAAGCCGTTTTGAATGCGGCAAAAACGAAATCGGCGCACATTCTCGGAATGTCTATGGGCGGAATGATCGCGCAGGAATTTGCGTTAAATTATCCCGAATTGACGCGCTCGCTGATGCTTGCCGTAACGGCTTGCGGCGGCAAACATTCAATTCCCGCCAAACCCGAAGTTTATTTCACCTTGCAAGGCGGTGGTTCATCAACGCCGGAAGAAGCATTTTGGGCGATGGCTCCGTTTATTTACGATAAACACACGCCGCGCGAAATGCTTGAAGAAGATATAAATTCGCGCGAAGGAGAATTTACCAAACCCGAAAATTTTATGCGCCAAATGCACGCGATCATCAGTTGGCAAGGAAGTTTCGAGCGTCTTAATCAAATAAACGCGCCGACTCTGGTTCTGCACGGAAAAAACGATCAACTCATCCCGTGTGCCAACTCCAAAATTCTCGCCGACGCGATTCCAAACGCAAAACTCATTGAACTCGAAAATTCGAGCCATATTTTTACAACCGATCAAACGGAAAAATCAGCCGAAGCGATTTTAAATTTTATAAGACTCAAAAGTTAGCAACAATAAAAACTGGTTAGTGAAAGACAGCACAATTAAAATAAACAAGTCTTGATTTTTTTGATTGTAGCACGACTACCGTGTTATTATGTCGCTTGATGATACTGACGTTTGCCAATCAAGCGACTGAAGACATTTATAACGGTAAAAATACTTCTGTTGCCAGAAGACTTTTGCCGCGAAATTTGTGGAATGCCGCATTTCGTAAGTTAGACCAAATTGATGTTTCGGTTTCGCTCGATGATTTGCGAGTTCCACCCGGAAATCGTCTGGAGGCATTAAAAGCAGATCGAGGCGGAAAATACAGTATCAGAATCAACGATCAATATCGCGTCTGTTTTGTTTGGAATGAAACCGACGCAAGCGAAGTTGAAATTGTTGATTATCATTGAGCGAGGTAAAAAAAATGAGAACACCAACCGACCGAACACCGACGCATCCGGGCGAAATGCTCCGCGAAGAGTTTTTGATTCCGATGAATCTGACGCAAAAAGAACTTGCCGATGCGATTCAAGTTCCGTATCAAAGAATCAACGAAATAGTTGCAGGCAAACGCGGCGTTACGCCTTCGACTGCCTTGCGATTAGCCAAATTTTTCGGAATGAGCGCGGATTTTTGGCTGAGTTTACAAATCAAATTCGATTTATTTTCGGCACAAAAAAAGGAAGAATCAATTTTGAAAAATATACGACAGCAAGAATTGGCGACGACATAGAATTTTTCTATAATTGATTGTCAATAAACTTTAAGTCAAAACAACGATAATGAATGATTTGAAAATCCTGAATGGCGATAGCCTTAACATCTTACCAAAATTGGCGGCTGAATCCGTTCAAAGCTGCGTAACATCACCGCCTTATTGGGGATTGCGCGATTACGATCATCCGGCGCAAATCGGCGCGGAAGATTCGCCTGAAATATATGTTGAAAACCTTGTGAAAATTTTTCGTGAAGTTCGCCGTGTTCTCCGAAAAGACGGAACAGTTTGGCTCAATGTCGGCGACGGTTACGCGAGAAACGGCGGAGTCGGAAAACCCGGACCGAATGCGACGGTCGGGAATACTAAAAAATTAATTCAAAAACGCAATTGTAAAGTTCCCGATTGTTGGGGATTAAAAGACAGAGATTTGTTCGGAATGCCGTGGCGCGTCGCGTTCGCTTTACAGACTGACGGTTGGATTTTGAGATCCAAGATAACTTGGGTTAAAAAAAATCCGATGCCTGAAAGTGTGAAAAACAGACCGACGAACGCGACGGAAGAAATTTTTATGTTTTCAAAATCGCCGAAATATTTTTATGACCCAAACGGAGTAAGAGAAGAAAGCGGCGCGAACTTACGTAACTATTGGATACTTGGTCCCGATTCGAGCAGAAACGGACATCCGGCAACATTTCCGCGTGAGTTGGCGCGTCGTTGTATTCTTTTAGGTTCTCGAAAAGGCGATTTGATTCTTGATCCGTTCGGCGGTTCCGGCACGACCGGAATTGTGGCAAATGAATTACATCGCAAAGCAGTTTTAATTGAATTAAATCCGAAATATGTTCAAATGGGTAAAAAAAGTGCAAGCGTTATTCAACCCGAATTACAAAAATCTGCTGAAGTTTAGTTCTGAAAAAATATGGCTCGAAAACCCGGTTCAAAACAATTAATTCTTGAATATTTCTTACAAAACATCGGTAAAGTTCTTGAATCAAAAGACATTCAAAAAGCAAGCGGCGGCGCGGTCGAATGGGCGCGAAGAGTCCGTGAATTAAGAAATGAAGAAGGTTATCAAATTTTATCTCATAAAGACCGTGCGAATTTAAAACCAAATCAATATCTGATGGAAACCGACAAGCGAGTTCCGGCATTTGCTCGCGGAATTTCAAAAGAAACCCGCGCTTGGGTGTTTGAAAGAAACGGTTACACTTGCCAAATGTGCGGAGTCGCGGCGGGTGATCCTGATCCACTTGGAAGTAACCGAACCGTTCGATTAACGATGGGACATATTCTCGACAAGTCAAAAGGCGGGGACGATTCGGCGCAAAATCTTCGAGCAGTTTGCACAAGTTGTAATGAAGGATTGCAAAATACGGCATTGCCGAAACCCGATCAAATTCACTTGCTTGCACAAATTCGCCGAGCGACAATTAATGATCAAGAAGCAGTTCTAAAATGGTTATTACAAAAATTCAATCTAGAATCGAAGAAAAAAGGTTAAACTTCCGTGTCAAAAACTTTCCCAAAATAATCGGCAATTTCGCTTGATAATTGTTCACGTTTTCGTTCTTCGATTCCCGCCAATTCTTTCGCTAAAGTTTTCTTAAATTCGATCTGCATTTGCCGTGCGATTTGAATGCGCTGTGCTTGCGGCGAACCTGCGCCGTGCATTGATTCGGTCAGATAGCCGACGGCGTTTCTGCCCAAAGTCATATTTTCAATCAGTCGCAAAATCCGCATTCGGTTTTCGGTTGAAACATCGGCGCGACCTTTGAGATATTTTTCCAACAATCCACCGACTTCTTCGCTGCGAAAATCAACTTTTAACTTGCGTCCGCGCAGAGAATTTATGTAATCTTCGCTCGTGACGATTGGATTTTGTTTTTGTGCTGCTGTTTGCATAGACATAATTTTTGTTTCAAAATTTTGCGGTTTGACGGAAAACCTTTGAATGGCGACAATAGAAGCGCGTTTTCAGAAATGCGCGTTGTCGCTTTAATCAAATATCTTATTGCTGAACTTTATAAGTTTCAACCTGATTCGACAAGTTAAAATCGCGCCGAAACATTCAATCAATCGGCTTTCATCAAAACTTAAAAAATGTCTGAAATTTTAACAATTAAAGAAGATTCAATTTTTACAATCACATTAAATCGTCCCGAAAAGCGCAATGCTTTGAACGATAACTTGATAAATGAATTAAAAATCGCCTTGCGCGAAGCCAATAAAGACGAAACGCTTCGATCAATCATAGTAAAAGGCGCGGGCAAGGATTTTTGTTCAGGCGCGGACCTATCGGCACTTCAAAAAATTTCGGAAAGTTCTGTGTTGGAGAATCTGGAAGACGCGGAAAGTTTAATGGAATTATTTTCTTTAATCAGAAAAACAAAAATTCCAGTCATCGCAGCGGTTCACGGACGCGCATTAGCCGGCGGCTGCGGTTTGGCGACGGCTTGCGACATTGTTTTAGCAAGCGAATCGGCACGTTTTGGTTATCCCGAAGTCAAAATCGGTTTTGTTCCGGCAATGGTGATGGCGATTCTGCGGCGCAATCTTTCGGAAAAACGCTCTTTTGAATTAATTACTAAAGGTTTCGATTTCTCCGCCGCCGAAGCCGAAAGTTTCGGTTTGATAAATCACGTTTTTTCAGACGAAACTTTTGAAAAAGAAGTTCTTGAATTCGCCGTCGAATATTCAAAAGTCAGCCGTTCCGCCGTAGTTCTGTCAAAAAAACTGCTTTATCAAATGGACGGAATGACTTATGATAAAGCTCTCGAAACAGGCGCGGAAGTCAATACGATTGCACGACTTACGGAAGATTGCCGGAAGGGAATCGCAAAATTTTTAGATAAACGATAATTATTTAATCTGAGTCTTGAGTTGAAATCAAAAAGAAAATTAGACGCGGATTTTCGCTGATTAAGCGGATAAACGCGGATTATTTTTGATAAATTATCGGCAGTTTGATAAGTATCGTCATAAAATCAGCGAAAATCCATTAAATCCGTGTTTATCCGCGTCTAATTTTCCGAGTAATTTTCAACTCAATACTCAGGTTTATTTAACTTTAAAGACCAAGAAATATTCAACACCGTTTCCTTTGACAAAATCGTATTGATTATCGAGTTTGAAACCGACTTTTTCGACTTCGGAAATTACCGCGTCTTTGTTTAATCCGTGATCGTCGCCGTTTCCGTTGCGGTCAATTATTCCGACGAGCGCGTCTTTTTTCAAAGCCTTTCGCAAATTCGACATTAACCTTAAAGGCTCGGCGATTTCGTGATAAGTTTTCAAAAGCATCACGGCATCAATCGAATTTCCCGCCAAATTCGGATCGTCCGCCGCGCCTAAAACAGTTTGAATATTCGAGAAATTTTCCCGTTTTGCGCGGTCATTGATGCATTTTATCGCGTCTTCGTTAATTTCAACGGCGAAAATCTTGCCTTTATCGCCGACTCTTTTGGCGGCGCGAACCGTGAACCAGCCCGAACCTGCGCCAATGTCGGCAACCGATTTGCCTTCCGAAATCTTTAAAATATCCATCACGCGGTCAATCTGCAAATCTTTGGCGCGTTCTTCGCCTTCAAAAATCGAAAGATCGCCTTTGTAAGGTTGGCTCGTCGGGCGATTAATATTGTCATTCGGCGTAATTGTCGCCGTCGGTGCGGTTGGTGTCTGCGGTGATAATTGCGCCGTTTGACAGGCGGAAAATGTTACTGAAAACAGAGTTGAAAGAAATAAAAGTTTAGCCGCAGCCAAACCGATTACGAATTTTTTCATAAAGATATTGATGAAGAATTTAATCAGCAGTTTGCCAACGCGAATTCGAGCGGATTTTCGGCAATTTCATCAACCAAACCAATTTCCAACGCTTCCTTTGGATAAACTCTTTTCGCTGTCAAAAATACTTCCAACGCTTTCGATTGACCAATCAGACGCGGCAGTCTTTGCGTTCCGCCCCAACCTGTAATAATGCCCAAATTCACGCCCGGATGACAAAAAACCGCGTTCGGCGAAGCGATTCTCGTATCGCAAGCCAACGCCAAGTCCAACGCGCCGCCGAAACAAAAGCCGTTGATTGCAGCAATCGTCATCTGCGGCATTCGGGCGATTTTGTCCATCAAACTTTGTCCGCGAACCGCAAAATCTTTTGCCGTATCTTTCGTAACATTTGCAATCTCGCGCAAATCCGCGCCGGAAGCGAAGACAGCTTCTTTGCCGGTGAAGATTACTATTTTAACGGCTTTATCTTCTGAAATATTATTTAAAACAGTACGGATTTCCTCAAGCACGAAAATAGACAGCGGACTTCGTATTTCAGGACGATTGAACTGAATTGTAATTGCTTCGCTAAAATTTTTTACTTGCAGAGCGTCAGACATTTTAGTGCAAAGTGAAAAAATAAAAGGAACAGCCGATCAATATTCTTTAAACTAAGTTTTGCGGCAAAACGAACGCCCCGAGATGCGGTTTGTCCGTGTTCAAAGTAGTTTCAAGCGCGAGTTTCAAAGCGTTTCTTAAATTTTCAGGCGTAACAATCGCGTCCACAAATCCACGCGCCGCCGCATATTTTGCGTCTAACTCTTTTTCGTAAGTTTCGCGCACTTCGTCCATTTCGGCGAGCATTTCCGCGTCAGGTTCTTTACCTTCTTTTTTGAGCCGCTCGATCTGCGTTCCGTAAATCGCAACAGCGGCAGAATCGCCTTCCATCACGCCCATTCTGCCCGTCGGAAGCGAGAAAATAAAATCGGGATCGAAACCTTGTCCAGCCATCGCGTAATAACCCGCGCCCGAAGCGTGATTGATCGTCAAAACCAATTTCGGCACAGTCGCCGTCGCCATCGCTTCGACAAATCTCGCGCCCGCGCGGATAATTCCCGAATGTTCGGCTTCTGCGCCGACCATAAAACCGGAAACATCCTGAACAAAAAGAATCGGCGTTGAATGACGATTGCAGTTTTCGATAAAATACGCCGTTTTCTCCGCCGATTCGGTGTAAACAATTCCGCCGAATTTCGGCGATTTGCCTTTTTGCGGAATAAGCCCGCGATAATTGGCGATAATTCCAACTTGAATTCCGGCAATTCGCGCCGTGCCGCAAATCATTTCTTTGGCAAAATCGGCTTGAAATTCATCCAATTCGCCGCCGTCTAAAATGCAGTCTAAAACTTCGCGCATATCATATCCGGCGCGATGATCTTCGGGAATTATTTCGTAAAGTTTTTCGGGATTATTTTTCGGCTTTTCGGGTTCGATAATCGAAACTTTCGTTTGATATTTATTCGGCAATTCGGAAACTAATTTGCGGATTTTTTTGATACATTCCTCTTCCGTTTTCGATTGATAATGCGCCACGCCCGAAATCGAATTGTGCGTCGCCGCGCCGCCGAGAGTTTCGTTGTCAATCGTCTGTCCCGTCGCACCTTTCACCAAATTCGCGCCGCCGAGTCCCATAAACGACGTGCCTTCGACCATCAAAATTACGTCCGAAAGTGCCGGAAGATACGCGCCGCCCGCGACACACATTCCCATCACGGCTGCAATCTGCGGAACTTTCAAATATCGGCGCATAATCGAATTGTAATAAAAAATCCGCGCCGCGCCGTATTGACCGGGAAAAACGCCGCCCTGATACGGCAAATTCACGCCCGCCGAATCAACCAGATAAATGATCGGCACACGATTTCGCATCGCAATTTCCTGTGCGCGAAGAATTTTTTTAATAGTTTCCGGATACCACGCCCCCGCTTTGATCGTCGCATCGTTGGCAATCACAACCGCCTCGCGCCCGTGAATTTTCCCAATGCTTGTTACAACCGCCGCCGCCGGAGCTTTCCCGTCATATTCGTCATACGCGACAAGCAGACCGATTTCCTGTTGATATTCATCTTTATCAAACAGCAAATCAACCCGTTCGCGGGCGGTCAATTTACCTTTTTTATGTAATCTCTCGATGCGTTCCGCGCCGCCGCCGAGTTTTAATTTGCGTTCAAGGCGCACAAATTCTTCGGAAAGTTCGCGCAGACGTGATTTTTGTTTCAATGTTTTCATTCAATAGTTATTTTATTTAATTCTTACCTGAGTTTTTGATAAACAATTTAATCGCCACTCTTTTATAAACTCTTGTGTGTAGAAAGGTGGTCCATACACAATTCCCACCTCTAGACATATACTTTTCTTGGGGATAATGAAAATTACAGAATCTGTTTGAACTTTTGGCAAATTAACAGGAACTTCAACTAAACCATTTGAAAAACCGTCAAACATCCAAAAACTCGCCAAACCTAGCGCAAATGTCATCAAGCTTATTCTAAATTTTGAGTAAAATCGTTTCATTTGTCTTTCTCCTTTAATAAAATCTTGTCAGCGTTTTTTCGTGAATCGGTTTCCTTTTTTGCTTTTACTAATGAAATGCTCAAGTGCCAAAGCTGCGAAACTAATTTCAGTCTGCCTTTAACGGCTTTTGGTGACATATCAACTTTCATTTTCCAACTCCTTTAAACTTTCAATATCGCCGAGGTCTTTGTGTCGTCCGCTGATTTCCTTCATAAAAATCAAACCTTCGCGCGAAACCGTCCAAACCTTGTCGTTTTCAAAATCTATATTTTCCCGCGTTTCCCAAACCTTCGTCAATCCTTCGGTAACGAGCAAAAAATCTATCGTAAAAAGCGTTTTCGATTCCTTGTCAATTTTAGAAATACGCCGAATTTCTAAAAAACCATCGTCAAAGGAAAGCGGCAAACCTTCAACATCGTAACCCAACTCTTCGGCAATATGCCAAATTTGTTCGAGATTTTCTGTTAAAACGAGTAAATCAATATCAACCGTCGCCCGCGGCACGCCGTGAATCGCCAAAGCCCAACCGCCGCAAACAGCATACGGAATTTGTTTTTGATTGATCTTCGCAATTAACTTCTGAAATTCTTCAAAAATGTCAGTCATACATATTCGGCTGTAATTAGTTGAGCAAAAACGCCAATAGAATTTAGTAAAAATCTATTTATCTAAACATATCACAAGTTTTTTTGCCGCGCCAAAATGCTGTTAGAATCATTCTGCGATTTTATTGTTTTCCTTTTCCATTTTTATAAATGTCTTTTTTCAACAGATTTTTACGGCGTTTCATCAACTTTTTCGGCAGTCTGCGGCTCGCGCTCGGTTTGGAATTGCTGATCGGATTTATCATTGCCATTGCCGCAATGTTTTTTTTCGGCTGGCTGGCGGACGAAATGCTTGAAGGCGATACGGCGCGTTTTGACGATTCGATTCGCGCTTTTGTTCACACATTCGCTTCGCCTGTTTTAACAAAAGTGATGCAATTGGCGAGTTTTCTCGGTTCTACTTTGTTTTTAGTTCTGTTCGGAATCGCCGTTTTCGGTATTTTCTATTATTTCAAACACCGCCGCGCCGCCGTTTTATTTGCAATTGCGACAATCGGCGCGACAATTTTGCTCGTATCATTAAAATCGGCATTCCGGCGCGTTCGCCCCGCACCTTTTTTCGACGCGATTCTGCCCGCATCGTTCAGTTTTCCAAGCGGACATTCGCTCGCATCATTTTGTTTTTATCTTGTTATGGCAGCGATTATCACAACGCGAATTAAAAATCCGGTGTTCAAAAGCCTAATCTGGATTTTCGCCGCCGCGCTCGTTTTGCTAATCGGAATCTCGCGCATTTATCTCGGCGTTCATTATCCGAGCGATGTCGTAGCGGGATTTGTCATCGGTTTTATTTGGGTGATGACGATTGCCGTTGCCGATAGATTATTGAAGACACGGAAAGTTGAAAGCTAGAAACCGCTTCCTTGCTTCTCAAACAGATGGTTTCAAAACTTTTAAGCCTTTGATAAATTGAACATCTTTTAAATTGTAGGTAACTAAAATCAAATCATAATGCAAAGCTGTTGCGGCAATTACTGCATCGGCTAAAAGCAATCCGTCAGAATTCGAGTAAGTATCAACTAATTCGATTGCTCTTTGAGCTATGTCATTTGTCAAATTATAAAACTTAACATTTTTTAGACTTTTTTTGATACGTTTTTTGTCGGAATTGGAGATTGAGCCTTGAATACATTCGATATAAATGATTGTTTCAATTCCCGCATCAAGACTGTCAACAAAGTTTTTAACGGCGACGCTGCCGTAAAAAATCTTTGATAAAACATTTGTATCGAGCAGATGTTCATTCATTTCTCAAATTACTCTTTCGGCGCAAATTATTCGTCAAATCTTCTTCTTTTTCGTCGCGTTCCGCCCAAATTCCCAAAACATCGTCAAACGCGCTTTTCTTTTGGTTAATTTCTTCCAACTCTTTCAGCAATTTTTCGGCGATTTTCTTATCTTTTACGCGAAAAGAGCGATTTACTTTAAGCGGAATTTCAATTGTCAGACTTCCCATAAACACCTCGCTTTCAGATTATATCATTTTATTTTTTCGCTGATAATAAACGTCGGCACCATCCCGCCGCCGCTTGAAACATTGGCGAGTTCGGACGAAGAAAGGCGCGTGAAAGCCGAGCCGACGATGCCGTCGAAAAGCAGCGGGTCGAGGTCAACGAGCTGTTCGACCATTTTTACTTCGCCGAGATTGCCGAACAGCATCGGGAAAACTTCCTTGCTGGTTTTGACTCGTTCCTGCACTAGATAATCGCCGTTTTCGAGCGCGATTTTTATCGCGCCGTCCCATTCATTTTCGTCGGAAGCCCAACCGATATAAATGCCGTGTCCGCCGTAATCGTCGTTTGGTTTTAAGACTAATTTCCCCGCATTTTCGCGCGTCCACTCAACTAAATCAATTTCTTCGTCATTGTAAATAGTTTTTTCTTCACGGAATTTGCGCGTCCAAGGAACGTGCTTTTTGATGGCTTCGAGTTCGTTTTCATTAAACAAATATGCGTATTTTTCATTGGTCAGAACGGCGAAAATCGCTTTTTTATGAACAAGTTTTGAGCGAAAACTGTTTGCCATACAAATCGCGCCGGCTTTGTAGGCTTCGAGCAGCGCGGGAAATTCTTCGATAATCGGCAGATATTCGTTGACGAGCAGGCGTTTATAAACAATATCAATTGCAATTTCCTTGTATAAAAGTTTGCCGTTATCAAAAACCAATTCGTCGGGCGAACAAATCAGCGAAGTATAACCGTTTGCTTCAAAATAATCTTTAAAAAGTTCAAATTCTTTGATTGTCGGCAAATCTTTTAAATCTATAATCGCAATAACGGGTTTATTTTCAGGTTTGTGTCCGAGAAATTCTTCATAAGCGGCAAGCAAAACAGCAAGTAATTTCGGTCTGCCTTCAAAACCGCGCACGTCGTATTTTTCCGCAAACTTTTTCATCACCGGCATTTCCAGAAATATTTCCGTCGCCGAATCCGCAAACGCGATTCCCGCCGGAGATTCGCCGTTTAGTTCGACAAAACTATACGAATCTTCGGTCAAAAAAGAATCGAGCCGCGCCGAAACCGAAACTTGTTTATATTTCGGGTCAATCGCCACGAGTTCGCGCTCCGATCCGACAACTCCGAGTTCATCGAGCAATTCCGCATTCTCAATAGCCGCATTTTTAACCTTTTGCAGCGCACTCCAAATTGTTTCGCAAATAACCGTAACCTTTTGCCAATCGGCTTCGGTTACAAAATGCGGACGCAGATAAGGCGACAAACGACGACCGCCGAAAATAAGTTTCGCGCCTTCCAATCCGTCATCGAGAAACTGACGCGACGCTTGGGTTAAATCGTTATCTTCCAACAGTTGATGATAATATTCCACGGCTTGTTTTAACATAATTTTTTGCCACGAATTACACAAATTTCACGAATTTATTTTTAATAATTTCTTTTATTTCGTGAAATTTGTGTAATTCGCGGCTAATTTTTTGATAATCTCACAATTGTTTCAAACTCTATTTTTGCCAAAGGCATCACGGAAAGACGCGATTGTTTTATTAAAGCGACGTTTTGCAAATCTTTTTGCGCTTTGATTTCGTCTAAAGTAACAGGTTTTGCAAATTTTTCAAGCGGCTTTAGCTCGACGGCAATCCATTTCTCATCGTTTGGCTCGGGAAAATTTTCTTTTGAAATTTCCGCCATACCGACAACCGCTTTTTCAGAAACCGAATGATAAAACAAAACTTTATCGCCTGTTTTCATCTCTCTCAAATTATTTCGCGCCTGATAATTTCGCACTCCGTCCCAAACGGTTTTGCCGTCAACGATTAAATTATCGAAGGAATATTTTTCGGGTTCTTGTTTGACCAACCAATAATTCATTGTTTTTTCTGCGCGTCCGCCGCTTTTTTGTTGAGCCATTTTGCCCAGCGTTCCATATACGGACGGAAAGGTTTAAAAAACTTGGCGCGTTTGCTGCCTTCGGATTGTTTTTCGCCCCATTCTTTCAGGTTTTTCTGTGCGTATTGGCGAACTTGCGGTTCGATATTTTGGCGTTTGACCGAATGCCGCAATGTTAAATAATAATGCTGACCGACGAGCGAGAAGATCAAACCCGCGAGATTACTTTTAAATGAAGTTTTCGCCATCCAACGCTTGGCAAAACCTTCCGTCGGCTGTAAAAGCGCACCTGTTGAAACTTCCAGATAAGCGTTTTGATTGCCGACTTTCGGATGGTAAAGTCCGGGCAAATCGCCTTTTATCGCGGGCGCATTTTTCATCTGCGGATGTTTGATAAAATCTACAAGACGCACTTTTTCCAGTCCGCGCAGATGTTCAACGGGCAGAAATGCAATGATTTTTTGAATGTTTTCTTCCGCGCCTTTCGGTAAATCAATGCTCGATTGATTGTCTATTTTTATTTCGTTCGGTTTTGAAGTTTTCAGACCTGCTAATTTGATTGCCATAACTTTCTAAATTGTAAATGGTAAATCGTTATTAGTAAATTGCGCTACAGGGTTGTTGCCGAAATGCAACAAAGCCAGATTCCAGATTCCGGATTCCAAGTTCCAAGTTATTATATTTCAAGAGTTTAGACGAATTCGTATTTTTTGGCACAAGCTTTGTTTGTAAACAATTGAAATTTTTTATGAAGCAAACCACAATTTCCAAACCAATCAAAGTCAGCGGAATCGGACTGCACACGGGCGTTGAAGTTAATTTAACTTTAAAACCCGCGCCGCCGAACACGGGTTATGTCTTTGTCCGCACGGATTTGGACAATTTTGAAGTTCCCGCGTCCGTCGAATATATTTCGCATTGCAGTTACGCGACGACATTGCTCAGAAAAGGCGTTTTGCTGTCAACCTGCGAACATTTACTGGCGGCTTTGCGTGGTTCGGGTGTGGATAATTGTTTTATTGAACTTGATAATATCGAGATTCCGATTATGGACGGCTCAAGCGAAAATTTTATCGAATTAATTGAAAACGCCGGAATTACCAAGCAAAATGCCGAACGCAGATTTTTGCAAATTAATAAAAAAGTCGAAATCGAACAAGGCGACAGAAAAATGTCAATCGAACCGGCGAACAAATACGAAATCGAATGTTTGATTGATTTTCCGCATCCTTTTATCAAAAAACAAACATTTAATTTCGTCTTTGAAAACGGCTCGTTCGGACGCGAAATTGCTTCGGCGCGGACGTTCGGTTTTACCGCCGAAATCGAAATGCTCCGCAAAGCAAACCTCGCGCTCGGAGGTTCGCTCGATAATGCGATTGTTCTCACGCCGAACGGAATGTTGAACGAAAATCCGCTGCGTTACCCGGATGAATTCGTGCGCCACAAAATTCTTGATATTATCGGAGATTTTGCGCTTCTCGGAATGCCGATTCTCGGAAAAATCAAGGCTGAAAAAAGCGGTCATTCGGTTCACGCTTCGTTGATGAGCAAGTTGTTAAAAACCGAAAATGCTTGGGAAATTGTCTGAAATGTTCAAAGTTCAAAGTTCAAGGTTTGAATTCTGAAACCTTGAACCTTTTTTGCTATAATTTTTCTATGACAAAAGCGGCAAATGCGGTGAAATTTGAGAAATTTGAAACGGAAATTGAGCGTGTTTCCGACAACAATTTTTCAAAAGCCGAAATTGACACGCTCGCTGTCGAAGAACCGTTGGAAATTCGTCTTGGCTTCAATGAAAACGAGAAATTTACGCACAAAGCAATTTCCATCACGATGCGAACGCCCGGAAATGATTTTGAACTCGCCGCCGGATTTCTTTTTACCGAAGGAATTTTGCAGTCAAAAACTCAAATTGAACATATCAAACACTGCGGCAAATTTCCCGACAATCAAAACACCGTTCGCATTGATTTAACGCCCGAAACCGACATCAATTTCAAAAAATTAGAACGCAATTTTTATATGACATCAAGCTGCGGCGTGTGCGGCAAAAGTTCGCTCGAAGCATTGTTTGTAACAGGCGCAAAAGCAATTGAGCAAAAGGATTTTCCAAATTTTTCGGCTGAAATCATCCACGATTTGCCGCGCAAATTAAAGGAAAAACAAACCGTTTTCGGCGAAACGGGCGGACTTCACGCCGCTGCGCTTTTTGATGTTTCGGAAAATTTGATTGATGTGTTTGAAGATGTCGGACGGCATAACGCGGTTGATAAATTGATTGGCAAGCAGTTTTTATCGGATAAATTGCCGCTTGTCGATAAAATTCTTTTTTTAAGCGGACGTGCTTCGTTTGAACTAATACAAAAAGCTGTAATGGCGCAAATTCCGATAATTTGCGCCGTCGGTGCGCCGTCGAGTTTAGCGGTTGAAGCGGCGCAGAAATTCGGCGTTACTTTGCTCGGATTCGTGCGCGACAAACGGTTTAATATTTACACGGGAAAACAGCGAATTATATGAAACTCAGACTTCGGGAAAATTCAATCCGTCTGCGGCTGCTTCAAAGTGAAGTCGTGCAGTTGTGCGAAATCGGTAATGTTTCCGAAACGATTTTTTTTGGCGTAAATCCGACTGAAACTTTGACTTATTCACTGCGAACGTCCGCCGAAGTTTTAGAAATTTCCGCGCAGATGATTGACAATCAAATCGAGATTTTTCTTCCGATGTTGGTGGCTGAAAGTTGGGCTGATTCCGATGAAGTCGGACTTTACGGAATACAGAAAATCGGCGATTTGGCAGTTTTGAAAATTATTGTCGAAAAGGATTTTGTCTGCGTTGACAGACCACTCGACGAAGATAACAAAGATGCTTTTCCGCATCCGAAAATGAAATGTTGAGGAGATTTACCTACGAAACACACGAAAAAAACGAAAAATTAAAAACGATTTTATTTTCGTATTTTTCGTGTATTTCGTGGGTAAAAAATAATTTATGCAAAATGAACACGGGATTGTTGAAGTTGAACGACCTGAAAATTTGGGAAATTTGAAAGTTACGGAAGTTCTCGACACCGCCGCCGGAATAAAAGCGGTGCTTGATACGATGAAGGAAACTTTTTCGGACGCGGGTGTGATTCACGGCACGGAATTGCTGGCAAACCTCAATCAAAAAGGCGGAATTGACTGCAATTCGTGCGCGTGGGCTGATCCTGACGATGATCGAACGCTCGCCGAATTTTGCGAAAGCGGCGCAAAAGCCATCGCCGACGAAGCGACGACAAAGCGCGTTACGCCGGAATTTTTCGCCAAATACACTGTCGAAGAGCTTTCAAAACAGTCCGATCAATGGCTCAACGCGCAGGGCAGAATCACGCATCCGATGATTTTGCGCGAAAATTCCGAAAATTATGAACCGATTTCGTGGGAAGAAGCGTTTGAAGTTTTAGCAAATGAGCTAAATTCGCTTGCTTCGCCCGATGAGGCGATTTTTTACACTTCGGGCAGAACTTCCAACGAAACGGCGTTTATGTATCAGCTTTTCGCGCGACAATTCGGCACGAACAATCTGCCGGATTGTTCAAATATGTGCCACGAATCAACGAGTTTTGCACTCTCCGAATCAATCGGACTCGGCAAAGCGACGATTCGGCTCGAAGATTTGGAAGACACGGATTTGATTATAATTATCGGTCAAAATCCCGGAACTTGTGCGCCGCGAATGATGACTTCGCTCGAAAAAGCGAAATTTAACGGCGCGAAAATGATTTCGATAAACCCTTTGCCCGAAGCCGGTTTGATGAATTTTGTTCAACCGAATCCGCAGCACGCGCAGAATTTTTTGACATTTCCGTTCAAACTTTTAACCGGCGAAGGCACACATTTTACCGATCTGTTTCTGCCCGTCCGAATCGGCGGCGATATGGCGATTATCAAAGGAATGATGAAGGTTTTGGTTGAATCAGACGAACAAAATCCGATTTTTGACCGCGAATTTATCAATGAAAAAACTTCGGGTTTTGAAGATTTTATCGAAAACCTGAAAACAATTTCGTGGGAATACATCATCGAACAAAGCGGAGTTTCACGCGAACAAATCACTGAAGCGGCGGAAATGTATGCCAAAGCAAACCGCGTGATAACCTGTTGGGCAATGGGCGTTACGCAGCATACCGAAGCCGTCGCTACGATTCAGGACATTGTAAATCTGCATCTTTTGCGCGGAAATATCGGACGGCAAGGCGCGGGTTTGTGTCCCGTGCGCGGACATTCCAACGTGCAAGGCGACCGCACTATGGGAATTTGGGATAAATTAAAACCCGAACTCCGTGAAAAACTAGAAAAGGAATTCAACTTTTCCGCGCCAAAGGAAGACGGTTTTGATGTCGTCAAATCAATCGAAGCGATGCACGATGGGCGAGCGAAAGTCTTTTTCGCGCTTGGCGGCAATTTTCAGATGGCAACACCCGACACCGATTTTACCGCCGACGCATTGAGAAAATGTAATTTAACAGCGCAAATTATCACAAAATTAAATCGAACGGCTTTAGTTATGGGCAAGCAATCGTTGATTTTGCCGTGTTTGGGACGCACGGAAAAAGATTTTCAAGACGGAACAGAACAATATCAATCAACCGAAAGCACGATGCTTAATGTGCAGATTACGCACGGCATTTTAGAACCGGCAAGCGAACATCTGCAAAGCGAGCCTTGGATTGTCGGCAAACTCGCGCAAGCTGTTTTGAAGGACAAAACGACGGTTGATTGGGAAGCGATGATAAACGATTATGACGTAATTCGGGATGCAATTGCGCGGGTTATTAGAGGCTGTGAAAGTTACAATGAAAAGGTCAAACGCAACGGCGGTTTTTATCTGCCGAATCCGCCGCGCGACGGCGTTTTTCCAACCGATTCAGGTAAAGCATTGTTTAAATCGAGCAGTTTAAACCGCATCGAATTAAAAAAGGATGAACTTTTGATGACGACGATCCGCGCTCACGATCAATTTAACACGGCAATTTATGAATTAAATGACCGTTATCGCGGCATTTCGGGTTCGCGCCGCGTAATTATGATGAACGAAAAAGACATTGTAGAACGCGATTTAAAACAAGGCGAAGTCGTTGACATTACGAGTTATTTTGACGGCGAAATGCGACACGCAAAAAGTTTTATCGTCGTGCCGTATCCGATTCCGCGACGATGCGCCGCGACTTATTATCCTGAAACAAATGTTCTCGTTCCGCTGAAAAGCACGGCAAAAAAGAGTAATTGCCCGACTTCAAAATCGGTAATAATTACAGTTAAATCACATCCCCACAACGGCGAGCGCATATTTTCAGGCGAATTTAACCGATAAATGCTGAACAAAAATTTTACAGGCTACGTTCTCGCCGGTGGAAAATCTTCGCGGATGGGTTCAGATAAGGCTTTGCTAAAAATCGGCGGCAAGACATTTCTCGAAAATGCGGTTAACGCGCTTCGTCCGCATTGTTCGCCAATCAAAATTGTTCTCAACTGTTCGCAAAATCACTTTATCAAAAAAATCCCCGCTGATGTTTCACAAATTTTCGACATCCTTGAAAATCACGGCGCACTCGGCGGAATTCACGCCGCTTTGAAGGATTGCGAAACAGAATTTGCCACAATTTTAGCTGTTGATTTGCCGTTTGTTTCGAGTGAAACAATTGAAAAATTATCTGAAATTGCAATTGCCTTTGATAAATTTTCGGCATTTGTTCCGCGTCAGGATGACGGTAGATTGCAGCCGCTTTGTGCGGTTTATCGAGCGAAAAATTGTCTGTCTGAAATTGAAAGCTTTTTGAAAACGGAAAAATCCGCATCGGTTATAAATTTTCTTAACGGAATTTCATTAAAAATAATCGAGCAGAAAAAACTTGATAGGAAGAAAAACATATTTCTAAATGTGAATTATCCGCAAGAATTCCAAATAATGTCGCACAATTTATGATGAGAATCTTCCTCGCGGCGGAAAATTATTCATTCATCAAAACCAGCACCGGATCAATATCAGATGCACGCCACGCCGGATAGAGCGCACCGAACAGACTTCCGCCGATGGCAATGATTATCGCGGTGATAATCCAGCCGCGACTGAATTCAAATTGTAGATCGAATTGTTTTTGAATTATAAAAGCTGCGGCAAATGAAACGGCGAAACCGAGAATAACGCCGAGAATGCCGATTAAAAATGCTTCGCCTTCGATGACTTTGATAATGAATGATTTTGACGCGCCCAAAGATTTTAGAATGCCGATTTCCTTGCGTCGTTCGGTGATTGTCGTGTACATCGAAAGAAGAACAAAAATCGTGCTGACAAATGCGCCGAGCCCGACGAGAACGCCCAGAAATGTATTAAACGACGGGATTCTGTCCAGAGCGTTGATAATTAAATCGCTGGTTAAATTGATTTTATTGCCCGGAAGTTCTTCGTTTATTCGTGCGGCAACTGTGTCAATATCGGCATCTTCGTTGAGTTTGACGAGAATAAACGTGCATTTATTCGGCGATTCGAGCGCGTCCTGCATTGCCGCAAGCGACATTTTTATTCGTGCGCCCGAAGGCGGCGAGAAAACACCGACAATTTGATAAGGACGGCTGAAAAGTTCCATCGTGTCGCCGATTTTATAATTATCGTCCTTCATTTTCCGTTCGTCCAAGATAATTTCATCGTTAGCGACGGCGGCGCGACCTTTGACGATTTCCATATCGTTCATTTCGGCAAACGGCTGCCATTCGATGCCGTCAATCTGCTCAACGCCCCAACGCGCTTTGGTGTTTGGCGTAATGTAGCGATAAACCGGAACGGTTGACTTAACGCCTTCGATTTCAAGCAATCTGTTTGCATAAGCCGTGTTGACGTTGGCGTTTGAACTTTGCAGTTCCATCGCGCCCGGACGGGTGAAAAGAATTTCCGCCTTCCAATTCGCCGCGCGTTTTGCCATATCTTCGCTCATTCCACGCGCCAAACCCGTGAAAAGAATAACTAAAATGACACCCAGCGCGACACCGACAATACTTATCAATGAGCGAAACGGTCGCGTTCTTAAATTGGCTAAAACTAATTCGAGCATTATTTATAAATTGCAATTTCCTTTGTAAATCTTTGATTATGTTATCAGCATTGAAGTAAAATTTCTCTTCTTTATCTTTACAAAAAATTTATTTGTCGTAATTTGATATTTGATATTCTCAACTTGACATCTATATCCGATTTTTCGTAGCATTGCAATTCGCCGACAAGTTCGATTCGGCGCGTTTTTTTGACAATAGCTTTAGGCACATCCCATAGTTTATCAAATAATAAAAGTTTTTTCGGGCATGTACGTCAATTGGTAGACAGCCTCCCTTACAAGGAGGAAGTTAGGGGTTCGAGTCCCTTCGTGCCCACCAAGTTTGAAAATTTCATACTCCAAATCAAAAGATTCCAAATTAAATCAGGAATCTGTAATATGAAATCTGGAAGTTTGTCTTGCGGAGTCGTAGTTCAGTTGGTTAGAACGCCAGCCTGTCACGTTGGAGGTCGCGGGTTCGAGTCCCGTCGGCTCCGCCATTTGTTTAGAGTAAGTCGTCTAGTTTGCCACAGACTAGACGACTTTTGCTTTGTGTGGCTTAATAATTGCGAAGCAGTAAAACATACGTTTCCAAACAAATTTGAATCCATTTCAATATTTTTGGCGAAGACTATTAAACAACATTCTTCGGCATTGATTGTAAGATGCGGCGTATAAATCTCTTGATGTGAAAGGGATTAGCAATTTTTTGAAAATTACAGACTGATTCCTGAAATTGAACTTAATTGTCAAAGTTGTCGTGAAATTAATTTCATTGCCGAACTGTTGTTTATTCAATTTTAGAGAATCCAATATAAGGAAACAGAAAAATGAAACAGAAAATTATTATCACTTTGTTTGCGGTTAGTGCTTTTGCCCTTTTGACGGCTTGCCCTGCACCGGAAACAAATAATGCGTTAATGCGAACGTCAATATGATGAACGCAAACGCGATGAATTCAAATATGATGAATTCAAATATGATGAATTCAAATATGATGAATTCAAATATGATGAGTAATTCGGAAAATCCGATGGTCGGCGGCGCACCGATGTTGGCAACCAAAGATATTATTGATAATGCGGTCAATTCAAAAGACCATACAATATTAGTTGCAGCAGTAAAAGAAGCCGGTTTGGTTGACACGCTTAAAGGCGCAGGACCGTTCACGGTTTTTGCACCGACCAATGAAGCGTTTGAAAAATTGCCTGCCGGAACGGTTGACACTTTGCTCAAACCTGAAAACAAAGATAAATTGAAAAAGATATTGACTTATCACGTCGTTTCGGGCAAAGAAGATGCCGCTTCGCTTGCCAAGAAAATCGAAGCCGGCAACGGTAAAGCGATGTTAAAAACCGTCGAAGGCGAAGATTTAACCGTTTCGATGGACGGCAAAGACGTTATCGTTACCGATGCTAAAGGCGGCAAAGCGAAAGTTACAATTCCCAATGTAATGCAGTCAAACGGCGTTATTCACGTTGTTGATACTGTTTTGATGCCGAAATAGTTTTTACATTAAAAAAATAAAAGAGCCGCCGGTTAATTCTAATCTGCGGCTTTTTTTATTTTGTGTGTTAAATACAGAAATTATTGTACGGAAAGTTTTACTGCTTTTTACCCAAACAACAAAATAAATTTACGTTTTCTGCATCCGTTTTGTGCGATAAAACGAATAACGTATTTAGAAAGATTAGATTAAAAAAATTAGAATTACTTGAAAAAGTAAAAATTTAACAATTTGGAGGGTACAAAAGTGATAAAAAATTTAAACTTAAACGAAGAAAGACCCGAAAGTGAAGAAAACAAAGGAACTTCACGTCGGGATTTTCTAAAATGGTCGAGTGCCGCCGCTTTGACGGCGTTTGCATTCGGCGCACTCAATCC
>JBBPXX010000016.1:0-11697 GCA_038200505.1 Pyrinomonadales bacterium
ATTGCAGTTTTGCCCGGTGTTTTTTTGCAGGCGTTATCGCTTTAATACCGCTTCACTTAATTCTTTACATGACATTAAGTAATTTTGTAGAACCTTATTCTGAATTACCAGAGCGTATTTTAGCTCCTTTTGTTTTGACTTGTGTTTGTGTTTCTTGCATTCTCTGGGGCTGATTGGTTCGGTGGAAAGTTATATTTTCAAGGCGGAGGACTGGCTACAGTAATGGCTATAATCGGAATAATCGTCGGACTTGTTATTGTTCGGAAAGAAAAAGTTGAACAAAATTGAAAAAGAAATTATGAAATACGAAACAGTAAAAGATTTTTACAATGGCGAATTTGTCGAAAGCAAAGCAACGTGGAGTTTGGATGTCGCTTTGCAGATTGACGGGAATCTTCTATAGTTTTCCAGAAGTTACATATCAGCTAAGATTTTCCCATTTTCGATTGTAAAAATTTCCGCGTCTGCGCCGAATGTTTCCAAAAAACTTTCTTTTGAAGTCGTTACAAACGTCTGCGTTTTATCGCTCAAAAATTCGAGCAGTTGTCCGATGCGTGTATAGTCGAGTTCAGCATCAATATCGTCAAGCAAAAAAAGCGGATATTCTTTGTGCTGTTCAAAATAAACCGACAAAGTCGCAAGCTGCAAAATCAATAATGCACTTCTTTGCTGACCGCTTGAGCCGTATTTTCGCAAATCGTGTTCGTCAAACAAAATATCCAGATCGTCGCGGTGCGTTCCGATTAAAGCATAACCTGAACGCAATTCGGCTTGGACGCGCAGTTTCAATCTTTCTTCCAAAAGCGCGGCGTAATCCGACAAATCGCCTTTGCCTTCCAAAGACGAAACATAGCGAATCGTGATTTCTTCTCTGTCAAAAAGTTTTTTCTCCAAAACTTCCTGCAATCTTTCAACATAACGCAGACGCGCTTTGTAAATTCGCGCCGCGTGAACGATCAATTGTTCGTTCCACGGTTCGAGCAGTTCGGCAACTTTTTCAAGTGAAAGTTCGTTTGCACGCGCCGATTGTAAAAGCGAATTTTTCTGTCGAATGACGCGGTTATAATCGGTCAAAGTCTGGACAAACGGCGGATAAATCGAAACAATTCCACCGTCAAGAAATTTGCGCCGCGCGTCGGGCGAACCGCGCACGATTTCCAGTTCGTCCGAATTAAAATTGACGGCGTGAAGCTGTCCTAAAAATCTTTGAACGGTTTCCTTTTTGTTGTTGACGCTCAAATCTTTCGTATTGCCTTGCAAAGCGACTTGCAAAACGCGGTTAATGTCTTCGCCCTGATGAACGCGCCCGCGCACAATCGCCAAGTTTTCGTCAAATTTTATTGCTTCGGTAAGCCTCGCGGTTTTGAAAGATTTGGTCGTGGCGAGTAGATAAATCGCTTCGAGCCAATTTGTTTTGCCTTGCCCGTTTTCGCCGAAAATAATGTTCAAACCTTTTCCGCAAGTTATTTCGCCGTTTAAGTTACGGAAATTTTCGGCTGAAAGCGTTTCGAGCAGCATCCGTTCATTTTATCACATAAAAAGAATTTGAAAGGAAAGCAAATACAGACAATCTGCAAATTGAAATGCAGATTATTATGCCAAAAATGTAAAACCCTTAAAAACTTGTTAGACAATTCTTACAAAATAATTTATCGTCCTATTCAGCGTATATTTCCCGACGAAAATTTTCGTAATAATTCATACGAAATTAATTTACAATTAATAACAACAAAGGTTTTTCGATGATTCGTTGGAAATTTTATCCCTTTAAAGATCTGTGTTTAATAGCGTTGAGTTTTGCTCAATAACTGCAAATTTATAAATTTAACAAGAAGTATTATGCGTCTTTTATCCGTTCTGTTTTTTACAATTTTCTTGAGTTTATCCGTTTTCGCCTATTCAAATAACGGCACAAAGCCGCTTGCGGAAAACTTTACGGGAAAAACTTTAGACGGCACGACAATAAATCTCGCGGATTTACGCGGCAAAGTCGTAGTCGTTTCATTTTGGACGACACGATGCGCGATTTGCGCGGCGGAAGTTCCGAAACTCAACAAATTAGCCGACGCTTACAAAGGCAAAAATGTCGTTTTTCTCGGTTTGACGACGGATAATGAAGCAAAAGTAAAAGATTATTTAAAGAAAAAACCGTTTAATTTTGAGATTTTGCCGAACAGTTTCGGCACTTTGTTGAAATATGCAGACAGAGACGGCAACAATATAAATATGGGATTTCCCACTCATTTTCTCGTCAACCAAAAAGGCGAAATAGAATTAAAAACTGACGGTTATGATAAATCTGCTGCGCTTGACTCGAATATAAGCAGATTGTTAGCTTCTAATTAATGCAACAACTCATCCGATTTTGATTATTTTAATCTCGAAGTCGAAAGCCAACAGATGCGGAAGATGAGTTCAGAGAATAACCAAGTAGAGTGATAAGATTAATTACAAGTGTTAAAATTTAAGTATTAGTTCTATACGCTTACTTGTAATAAGTGATTATTCGATATTCAGCCCAACCAGGTTTATAAATTTCCTTACCGTTTTCGACCTCTAATTTTGAAAAAGTTCTTTTAGTCCAATTTCCTTGTTTATCAAACGATTCGTTTTTAATAATATGTTTCTTATCCGGTGCAGGCAGGTTGATAACGGCAATCTTATACCATTCAATTTCATAACCCTTACCATCAAAGACTGTAATATATTTTTGATTTAACTTGTCTTTATCGTCATATGCTAATTTTTCCAGCCGATTTCCGGTATGGTTATAAACATACCGCATTCCTTTTTCGCCGGAACTGTAGAACATCTGCATTTCGGCTAATTTACCGGCAACATATTTGTACTCATATTTATACTTATAACGAGGATCAGGTTTAGGTTTTTGCCTATCCTTTTCGCTTTGAGGATTTGCCGCGCTAAAAATACCGCTTCCTTCATAGATAGTTTGATAGTCGCTGACTCTTGCTCCATCAATATAACCATAAACCGCTACCTCATATGGATTGCCGTTGGAACTAAAATATACGGCTTTTACATAGTTACCCGTTTCATTAAAATCTGTAATTGATCGGAAATGTCTGCCCTGATAACTCGAAGTTCCTGAAAGGTCTTCGTATTCTTCTATAACTGTTTCAACATTGCCTTTGAAATTTTTATCTTGGGCATCGGATTTTGGTTTTGAAGCAACAGATAACTGAGGTAACGGCTTTGGTGTAGCGTTCTCGATTCGCTTCGCTATTTCGGCACTAAATTTTGTTTGTGCATTAGTAAAAATCGAAAACACCAATAAAATCAAAACGATGATTGTAAATTGTTTCATATTTAACAAAGATTATTTTTTTATAAGTTTTTTATCTAAGACTTATAATACTATAATTGACCTTAATGTTAAACAACTCGACAAAATGCGCCGTAAAAAGTTGGCGCAAAAGCAATCGTTTATATTCCGCCGAACCGCGCACATCGGAAATCGGACTGATTTCGGTTTGGATAATTTCGTTTGCTTCGTTGATTGTAGATTCGTTTATTTCCCTTCCGCCCAAAAATTCCGAAGTTTCCCGCAAATACAAAGGAATCGGCGAAATTCCGCCAGCCGAAACGTGCGCGAAATTTATTAAATTATTTTCAACTTTCAAAGAAATCGCCGTGTTGACCGAAGCGATGTCGAGATATGTGCGTTTGCAGACTTTTTCAAAATTAAAATGCGTAAAATCTTTTTGGAAACGGATTTTCGTAATAAATTCATCTTCCGTTTTTTCTAATTGTTTATAACCGAGATAAAAATCTTTAAGCGTGATTTCACGCCCCGAATTAAAAACGATTTCTGCATCCAAAGCCAGAAACCACGCCGTCATATCGCCGATTGGCGAAGCATTGACAAAATTTCCGGCAAGCGTCGCCATATTGCGAATCGGTGTTGACGAAACGAGTTTTAGATGTTTATAAAGTTTCGGAAACAGCTTTTGGAAAATCGGCGAAACCAATAAATCCGTAACGACGACAGACGCGCCGACTTCAACAAATTCGTCGGTTTCTTCGATAAATCTCAAAGCTGCATTGTCAAAAAGATTTTCCGAACCGGCATAAATCATTTCGTCGGGACGCTGAACGTATAAATCCGTTCCGCCGCTGAGGAACAGTGGTCGGTTGTCGGTTGTCGGTTGCCGGTTGTTTTGTTTTTGAAGTTCAAAAAGTTTTGTTTTAATATCGAGAAAATAATCAGGAACAATTCCGCGCTCGACTGCCGTTTCCAAATTTCCTTCGCCGACAACCGACAACCGGCAACCGACAATTTTTTCACAAGCGCGTTCGATAGACTTGTAACCCGTGCATCGGCAAATATTTCCGTCAATCGCGGAAATCGCCGAATCAACAGTTTTCACTGTGTCATCAATACAAAAATTCGTCAGCGACATCACAAAACCGACTGTGCAGAAACCGCATTGCGTCCCCGATTCGTCAACCATCGCTTGCTGAACTTCGGTTAATTCGCCGTTTGTTTTATTTATTCCTTCAACAGTTACAATATGTTTGCCGTTCGCATTTGCCATCGGCATCAGGCACGATGTTTGTGAGCGATATTTGACCGAATCGTTAATCAACTCGCCGACCAAAATCGTGCAAGCACCGCAATCGCCTTCACGACAGCCGATTTTCGTGCCTTTCAAATTTTTGTGATAACGCACAAAATCCAAAACCGTCGAGCCTTTCGGCAAATCGGTTTCGATGTTTTGGTTGTTCAAAATAAACTTAATCATAAAATTTTTTGCCGCGAATAACACGAATAAAAATCCAAAAATAATTCGTGTTGTTCGTGTTATTCGCGGCTGATTTCTTAAAAACGGCGAATCAGAATCACGCCAATCGTAATCAGCGTTACGCCTAAAATGCGCGGAAAGTTAATTTCTTTGACCGGAACGTCCAAAATGCCGAAATGATCAATCACCAAAGTTACGAGCATTTGTCCGGCAATGACGAGAGAAAAAGTTAAAGCAACGCCGAGTCGCGGCACGAGCGTAACGGTGGCGGCGACAAAAAATGCGCCGAGAATTCCGCCTGTCCACGCGATCAGCGAAGCATCTTTTGCCGCAAATAAATTTCCGAGCGGAATTCCCGTTGCCAAAATGTAAAGAAACAACGCAACTGTTCCGACGATGAACGAAATAAAGGCGGCAAGAACCGGACTTCCGGCAGAAATCGCCAATTTATTATTGATAGCTGCTTGCGTCGGCATCACCATTCCGGCGGCGATGGCGAGAATAATGAAAAAATAATTCATAATTTTTAATGGTGAATGGTGAATGTTAAGAATTCTTTAATTAACCATTAGTATTTGGTTTTATCTTGTTTATTTTTCCAGTTCTCGAAAACTTTTAAGCCTTCATCGCGCAGGAAGTTGACGAGTTTCATTTGGCGGTCTTCAAAGTTTTTTTCGATTTCCTTGTAGATAAATTCATCGTCAAAACCGATATTTGCCGCGTCTTCGCGTGTCGCGGCGTAGAAAACTCTTGCCGGACGCGCCCAATAAATCGCGCCCAAACACATCGGGCAAGGTTCGCAGGAAGTATAAAGAATACAACCGTCGAGTTGGAAACTGCCTAAATTTTCGCAAGCATTTCTAATGGCGACGATTTCGGCGTGCGCCGTCGGGTCGTTGGTCGAAGTAACTTTGTTGAAACCTTCGCCGATAATTTCGCCGTCTTTGACGACAACCGCGCCGAACGGTCCGCCGGCGTTTGAATCAATTCCGTTTTGCGCCAAACGGATGGCTTTGAGCATAAACTGCTCGTCTTTTTCTATCATTTTTAAATTCCAAATTCCAAGTTCCAGATTTTCCGCTCTTAATTTGGAATCTTAAATCTTCAACTTTTCGGTTTTACTTTAATTTCAAATAGATTTTTCCAATTCTTGCCTGTAACAAAAATCCGATCATTCTGCGCGTCGTAAGCGATGCCGTTGAGAGTATTTTCGCTGTCGCGCTGAACGTCGTCGGGCGAAATTCCGCCGAGGTCAACCCATCCGAGAAGTTTGCCGGAATTCGGATCAATCCGCGCAATGTAATTTTCTTTGCCGAGAATATTCGGCTCTTCCGAATGCCAGACGTTTGACCATATTTCGCCTTTGATATATTCGAGTTCGTTAATCTGCATCAACGGTTTGCCGTCTTCGCGGAGAACAACGAGGGTTTTAATAGTTTTAAAAGTTTCCGGGTCAATAACTCGAATAACGTGAGTGCTGTCAGTCATATACAGATTCGTGCCGTTGTTTGTCAAACCCCAACCGTCGCCTTGATATGTGAATTCTTTGAGCAATTTGAAGGTTTCCGCATCGTAAACAAAACCTTTTTCTGACTGCCACGTCAGTTGATAAATCTTTCCGTTTAAAATGGTTGTGCCTTCGCCGAAAATATCCTTCGGTAATTTAAATTGCTGGACGACTTTGCCGGTTTCAAGTTCGACCTTTCGCAAATCCGATTTAGTTTCTTGTCCGGTGCTTTCGTATAAAAAACCGTTGTAAAAAAACAATCCTTCAGTAAAAGCATTCGGATCGTGCTTGAATTTATTGACGATTTCGTAAGTATAAACCGGAACATTCGACGACGATTTTGCCGCGTTAGTATTTGTTTTATTAACGGTTGAGTTCATATTTGAACGCGCCGGTTCGTCGCCGCAAGCCAACGATAAAAGAACAAAAAGAAATATAAAATAAAAACGCATAAGTTCATTTATCATTGAACATTTATCATTTATCAGATTCTTGTTAAATGATAAATGTTCAATGTTTTAACGCTTGGTTGATTGTTTTTCTAAAATCTTCCGCCGAAAGTTCGCGGACTTTTACGCCGTTGACATAAATTGTCGGCGTTCCCGTGATGCCGTGAATTTTGCCGTCCGCCATATCTTTTTTAACATCGGCGGCATATTTTTCGCTTGTTAAGTCTAAATCAAATTGCTTTTGATTTAAACCGAGATCAGCCGCATATTTTTCGAGCGAATCCTTATCAAGAGCCGTTTGATTTTTATACAAAACTTCGGTGTATTCAAAAAATTTACCCTGCGCGTTTGCCGCATTTGCCGCAAGCGCGGCGCGAAAAGCGTTTTCGTGAATAGTTACAAGAGGGAAGTCGCGCACGACGAAACGGATTTTGTCGCCGTATTCCGCCATAACCCTTTTTAACACCGGATGCACCGCCGAACACGCCGGACATTGAAAATCCGTGAACATCACAACCGTTACGAGCGCGGTTTGTTTGCCTTGCGACGGCTGGTTTTCCGTCGAAATATTCTGCTCGACCGGCGCGGGCAATTTCAATAAAAATTTCGTATTGTATTTTTGAAAAAGCCTTTTTTCCAAAGCCGTTTGCAGTTGCAGTCGTTCTTCCGGCGAATAATCGCGCAGTTTGTCAGTAATTTCGCGGGCGATTAAATCGCTTGCTTCGATGTTTTGCGCTTTTGCTTCCGCTGTGATTAAAAATTCATAAACTTTTTGTTCGAGCAATTCTTGAATTTGGTCGTAAATGTCGGCTTCAAATTCGTAAAGCCGCACTTTGTTTTTCGCTTCAAAATTTTCAACCGAAATCGTTTTGCCGTTAATTGTCGCCAAAGTGTCAAAAGGTTTCAGATTCGGTGCGTTAACATCTTTGCCAAGCGATGTTTTGTATTTGATTTTTAAGTTTGAAAGATATTCCGCCAACGCTTTTTGTTCGGGTTCGCGGCGCAAAAACGCGACGATTTGCGAACGCACTTCGTCAACGGTTTTGTTGCCGATGTTAGCGCGATTTGCTTCATAAACGGCTTGAATTTCCTTTTGCGTCGGCGCGGCAACTTTATTTGTTACTTCCGCTTCAATAAGTTTTTCAACCGTCAGTTTTCGCGTTGCCGCTTCGGTTTCAAACAAAGTTTCGGCAATCTGTTGTTCAAACAGGGATTTGCGAAGTTCGCCGATTGTGTTCGGCAGATTTTTAAAAGCCGTGCTTGCTTCGGGCGACAAATCATTATTAGTAAATTTCTGCCCGTTTGCCGTCGCCAAAATTTCGTCAGGCTTTTGGGCGAACAATGCGAAAGTAAAAATCAATAAACAAAAAGTTGCTGTAATAAATTTCATAAAATAACTGTTTTTTATTCTTTTGCCGCCGAAGTTTTATTTTCAAACAAAATCAAATCTTTAGAAACTCTGACGGCTTCATTTTCGGACGGTTTGCCGAAAATTTCGGGATGAAATATTTTTGCCAGAATTTCAACGCCGTCAACGACGCGCGGCGCGGGACGCGAAAAATACGAAGTTGCGTCCAACGCCCAAATTTCAACGTTTTGAAACGCCGGAATTTCTTTAAAGGATTCGGGAAATTTCGTCTTCGGCAGTTGCCGCAAAATATCTTTCGTGTAATAACCGCACGGAATTAGAACCAGAATCTCCGGTTTTGATTCAATAATCGCCTCGTAAGTTGTCGTTACGGATTTTTCGCCCGCTTTGCCGAGCAGACAATTTCCGCCCGCGATTTTGACTTGTTCCGGTGTCCAATGTCCGGGCGCAAATGGTGGTTCGAGCCATTCGAGCATAAAAACTCGCGGAGATTTCTCGAGGTTTTCGGTTTTTTGACGAATTTTATCAAGCCGATTTTGCAAGTTTTGCACGACTTCATCAGCTTTTTCCGAAACGCCGCAAAGTTCGCCGACGGTTTTAATGTTCTCGAAAATATCTTCAATCGTGTTCGGTTCGAGCGAAACAACTTGTGCATCGGCGGCGTAAATTTTTGCCGCTTTCTGCACAATTTTATAAGAAACGGCGCAAACGTCGCAGAGTTCCTGCGTGATTATCAAATCGGGATTCAGTTTTTGCAAAAGCTCGTTGTCCAAATCGTAAATCGAACCGTGTCCGTCAAGCTGCGAACGGACGGCGTGGTCAATTTCCGCGCTCGACATTGTTTCGTGCGAAATGCGGCTTGCCGTCAAATGCGGTTTATATTCAATGCCCGCCGGAAAATCGCATTCGTGCGTGATGCCGACGAGATTTTCTTCTAAACCGAGCGCACAAACAATCTCCGTCGCCGAAGGAAGCAGCGACGCAATTTTTAAGTCGGGTTTTTTCTGCATAAAAGTTTTAAAACGTAAAACGTAAATCGTAAATCGAAAAGAATCTCAATTATTGACAATCATAAACAGTTTTTCAAAATAATTGACAACTGAAGTTTTTCAAAACGATTAACGATTAACGATTAACGATTTACGTTCTTATTCCGTATAATAAACCTTCAAATCCTTTTCGCCGGTAATCAGCCATCTGCCGTCAAATTTCTGGAGTTGAAGTTGTGTTTGAGTTTTACCTGCCGAATAACTTTCGTCGCCTTCAAAGTTCCATTCCTTATCGAAAACAGCAGTCGCACGCATTCCCGAAGCGTCCGGCGTTACGCGCAGATTGCTGATATTTATTTCGATATTGTAAAACTTGCTGAAAGCCTTTTGTTTATCTTTCCTTACTGACTCTAAACTTGCACCTTTTTTGCTGTAATAATCAATCGTATCGGCATAATAATTCATATAGCCGTTAAGATTTCCGGCTTCAGCCGCTCTTTTCCACGCATCTATTTTTTCGGAAACCTCTCTTTTTACCTGTTCGGGGTTAAAATTCGATACAGGTGTGGCAGTTGGTGTCGCTGTCGGTGTCGGCGAATTTTCTCCAATCGTCGGTGTCGGCGAAATTTCTTTGTTTATATTTTCCTGCGGAATGACATTTTTGTTGACCGCGACTTTGTTATTATTGCTTTGAACTACTTCGGGTTTTTTGTTTTTTAAATAAAACCACGTCCCGACTGCGCCGCCGAACAGTAAAAGCGTTACGATTGCCGTCAGCGCAACAATAAAAAAAGTATTCGGCTTTTTCTGCTCGGGTTCAAATACCGAAACTTTGGTTTCCAGACTCGGCTGCCAATCTTGTGAGTTTAAATTTTCAACCGGAACATCGAGCCTTTCAACCCGACGCGGCGAAACAAGTGTTTCCGAATCGGTAAAAGCAACCGTCGGCATTTCAGTTTCAGAATTTGCCGGACTGACCAGCGGCGTTCCGTCCTGCAGACAAAACTTGAGCGTGTCATCGGTATATTTTGTTTGACAATTCGGACATTGTTTCATAACTCTTCAAAAAATCAACAATTTCCTTATGATAATAAACTGAAGCCGCCCAATAGTAAATACACAGCTTTAAGTAATCGTGCAGAAATAGTTCAGACTATTAAGCAAGATGGGCAGAATAAAGGTAATTGAATTGACTAAACCACAGCGCGAAGAGTTGGAAGACGGTTATCGAAATGGCAAGACACATAGTTTTCGGCAGCGTTGTCAGATGATTTCGCACAATGAAGGCGATAAATCCAATCATTGGATAACTTTAGAACTCGGTGCGAAACAGGGAAATCCGCTCGCCATCGGCACGGGAATAAAAGTTATGACGGGAAAAGTCGTCCAAACCGAAGAAATCAGAAGCGGCGGCAGTTATCTCTCGCAAAACGATCTGCGCGTTCATTTCGGTCTGGGAAAAGCGGCGAAAGCTGACGAAATCGAAATTCGCTGGAATTCGGGCAAAGTCGAAACGATTAAAAATGTTGCGGCTGATAAGTTTTACGGCGTTTCGGAAGGTGAAGGAATTGTGTCGGTTGAGAAAATTCGTCCGAAAATCAAGAAATGAAGAGAAATTAGCCACAGATGTACACAGATAAGTAGTCACCCACAATTAAGTTAGACTATATTTGAAGTTTGAAAAGTTTATTCTCAAACTTCTGCCAAATTCATTTAAGGCTTGCTTGACCGAATAGCAAAGTCGTTCTTTGTCTTCATAATCGGTTGCCGCCAGCCATTCATATTTCAACTTTCGCCAGACCGTTTCAGCGATATTCAAATGCGGCGAATAAGTTGGCAAATAAAATAGATACAATCCCCTGGTCTGCCAATACTCGATTCGCTCCTTCATTTTATTACCCGTATGAATGCGGGCATTATCTAAAACGACAACCGCCGGCTTACTCAGTGAAAAAGAAAACCGCTCTAACTGCTCGATCACAAAATCCGCATTGATCGCTTTTTCACTTGTTGCCACCAACGCCTGATTGCTCCTTGTAAATAACCCGAAACAGTTGATTCCTTTGTCTTTTGTCGTCGGCATCGAAACCTCTTCATCAGAAAATTGCCAGCCATACGGCACTTGTCAGATCTCAACTAACTCCCGATTCATCACCTTAATAAAGTTCGATCAAGCCGTCTTCACTCAACTTTTCCAAATCTCCCAAAACCTCTCGCTTGAGCCGATAGACTTCCTCGTTCGGTTTGCCTTTCAAGCGTTTTCTAATTCGTTTATAGCAGCAATCGTTTTTTTCAGATAGCGTTTTAAGGAACTCTGAGAAAACTCTTTGCCCAAACTTTCCTCGAGTTCAACCCGGGCGACCGAAATCTTCTGTCGTGATTGCTTAACCGTTTCTTTGACCTGCTCTAAATCAATCGGCTGCAAAATCGCTTTGCGCCCGCGTCCCGGTTTCGTCTTCAAACCCTTGATGCCTTCTTCTATACCCAAAAGTAAATGGTTTGCGAAAAAAAGGCAAGATTGAGAATTTAGTAATAACGTGAGATTCGAGTTACCCGGAAATGAGCGAAAAGTGCTGCGTGAAATCCAACGCCAAAACAACAAGCGCGATTATGTCAAAGC
>JBBPXX010000017.1:0-4278 GCA_038200505.1 Pyrinomonadales bacterium
ACATTGGCAGTAAGACTTGAAATTCTTCGTCCGTTAAACTCGTGACAGAAAGAAATTCTCTCGGCTTTCCTTTTAATTCATCATATTTTAACATTTACACAGTTTATCTGATTTTTCTTATTTCAAATAATGTCTAATGTCTTGCAGATTCTTTTCGCAAAAATTTATCAATGAAAAAAACAAAAATCGAACAGCGCATCGAAAATGCTTTTGACACATTTTTTGATGATGAAAATTCAAATGAGCCGAACGCTTTGACATTTGCCGGAAATCAAAAGATTGACCGAATTTTTTCAAATCCGAAAACGGCGCAGACGGCTGATAAATACTTTAATTGGTTCAAAAAATTGTTCGCCTTTCTGCCCGGAGTTTTGATTTTACATTTTGCGGCGTTTGCTTTGCTCGAATTCGGCAATTTCGGAATTTGGGGATTGTTCTGGATTGCGGCGGGTGTTTTTATGGTTTGGGCGGGAATCGGCAATCTAACCGACAAAAAACATTTTTTGCTTCCTTTATCGGTTATCTCGGTTTCCTTTATTTTTGCTTTGCCCATCACTTTTCTGCCTGTAAATTTAGCTGATATTTACGTTTATTTTTATATCTGCATCCTGCCTTTGCTTTTTGTTACACCGATTCTGACAAAAAATTATTTAGACAAAGAAACGAAATAATTTGACTGCAAAAACAGAATTTCGCAGTCAAATTCATTCGCTGAAAGTTTTCTTATCAAATTATTTCGACATTTGTTTTCGCTTAAACTCCAACTCGTAAAACCAAAAATCGTTATTCGGCTGGTCAATTTTCAGTTCGTCGGGTTTCCCTTTTTCATCAATCGTGAAACTGACGAATCCGGTCGGGAAATTATATGCAACCGTCGGTCGCCATTTGATTCGGAAAGTATCGTAATGCCAATGTTCCAAGTCGGCGACGAAATTCGGCGCGGGTTTTAATCGTAAAACGAGCTTGCCGTTTTCTTCCGAAACTGTCGCGTCGCCGTAAAGTTCGCCCGAATAAGTTCCGGCGTAATCTTTCAGATCGAGGCTCGTTTTTGTGTTCGGCACACGCGACGCTTCGAGTTTTTTGAGTGCTTCGGCATCGCGTTCGTCGTTCTTTGCCTTGCTCGCCAGCATTTCGGCGTTCCAATCGCGTTTCGGCGCGTCGGTCAAGATGTCGAGAATTTTATACTGCATCACGTTATATGCGCCCGCTTCGCTGTTGGTCAAAACGACAAATCCGGCGTTTTCTTCGGGAATCAAAACCGTTTTTGAAAGCATTCCGTCAAGTCCGCCGCCGTGCGAAACGATTTTTCTGCCCTGATAATCCCAGACGTTCCAGCCGAGTCCGTAAGTATTAAAATGTCTGGTCGGCAAGTATTCGCTCGACGCTTTTGAAATCGGCAAAATTACGGCGGGTTGGTGCATTTCCCACGCATTTTTCTCACTGAAAATTCGTTTTCCTTCAAAATCTCCGTGATTTAATTGCAGACGAATCCATTTTGCAACGTCCGCCACTGACGAATTTAGTCCAGCCGCCGCCGCCGCGCCGTCAACATTTCCGCGATGCAGAACGCGCAAGCCGTTTCCGCCCGATTCGTTGTGCGGAAAAGCGGCGTTATCTTTTATGTCTTTGACGCTTGTAACCGTGCGGTTCATTCCAATCGGTTTCAAGATTTTTTCGGTAACGAATTCGCCCCAACTTTTCCCCGAAACTTTCTCGACAATTCTGCCCGCCGCGATAAACATTAAGTTTTGATAACCGAAACCGGCGCGAAAACCTCTGACCGGCTTCAAATACTGCAACCTTTTCAAAACATCGTCGCTCGAATAAGTCGTTTCATACCAAAGCAGATCGCCGCTGAAAGTGTCGAGTCCGACGCGATGCGAAACCAGATCACGAATCGTCAAATCGTCCGTTACATACGGATTATAAAGCCGAAATTCGGGCAGATATTTGGAAACTTTATCGTCCCAACCGCCGATTTTTCCTTCGTCAATCAAAATTGATAAACTCGCCGTCGTAAAAGCCTTCGAGTTTGAAGCGATGGCAAACAGAGTGTTTTCGTCAACCTTGTCATTCGTTCCCAATTTCTGAACGCCGTAACCTTTTGCAAACACGGTCTTTCCGTCTTTGACAACCGCAATCGCCATTCCCGGCACGTTCCAATCCTTTTGAACTTTTTGTGCGTAAGCGTCAATTTCCGCAAGTTTTTGGTCAAGCGTCTGCGCGTGAACAAAAACCGGAACGACAAACAATAGCACAAGAAAATTCAGTTTTATAAAGTGTTTTTTCATAATAACTTCCTTAAATTTTTTAGACAGATTGACATAAAACCGTCAACCGTCATTACTTACAATTTTTACGTTTCCAATTCTCGCAATTTTCCTTTGTATCGGGACCGAAAACTTTTCGATGCGTCGCCATAATCATTGCGTCCGCAGGTGCAACAATGCAATCTTTATTTTCAGTTTCGACTCTTGCCGCAACAATATGTTTTTCATTTTCCATTATTATTTTTCCTCACTAATTTTTTCCAAATTTGCCTGTGTCAATTATTTATTTCGCCTGTTTCTTTGCCGCCGTTTCCGCTAAACCTTTTAATGCTTCCGAAATTTTGTTCAAAATTTCATCTTGACCGTTGATGCCGTGGTTTTCCGCCAAGGTTTTCGGATCATTATAAACTATATAAACATCGCCTTTTTCGTCTTCATAAACAAGCATTTTCTGCGGCAGATCAACGCCGATTTCTTGATTGACTTGCATCAGAGGCGTTCCGAGTTTCGGATTTCCGAACATAATAACTTTTGTCGGACGAAGTTCCATTCCCGCTTTTTTAGCGTTTTGCGCGTGGTCGAGTTCGGCAATTATTGTCAACGGTTCTTGCAATTCGATAGCTTTTTTCAAAGCCGCGTAAGCTTCATCAAAGGAGTTTTCACTTTTGATTTTGATGTGTCTTTCGGCTGGAACTTCCTTCGATTTTGTTTCCGTCGAAGCGTTTTCATTTTGTTGATTGTTAGTAGAGTTTTGTGCTTTTTGCGCGTTTTCGCAAGATGCTAAAAACAAAGCACTCGAGAAAAGTGCGATAATCAAAACATTTTTCATAATGATTGATTATCGCAAAATTTGAGTGCTTTTGAAACTAACGCGAAAAATTTATCAGTTGTAATCTCTGATTCGCGCCTGCGGTTTGCGGTCGCGTTTTAAGAATTTCGCCAACAAAATTCCGCCGCCGACTAGACCTGCGGTGATTAAAATATTTCTCACAGGATCGGCGACAGGCGGCGGAACAGCGACAACTCCGCTTTCGTCGGCGATTGCCGGTTGGTCAACATATCTGCCGTGCGCGGGTTTTTGGAAATTTGCGGCAAATTTTATGAGCCTTTCGGCTGTATTTTCTTTGATCGGCTGTCCGTGTCCGGCGGCGACAATTTGCGGTTCGAGTTCGGCGAGGATTTCCACCGAACGACGTGCCGCTTGCCAATCGGTTGTGAACGGCGCGGGCGGATGACAAAATTCTTTCGCCTGCGTTACATTTGAAACCCAAGAATCCTGATTCATCGTCGCCAAAGCGTCGCCCGCCAGCAGAGTTTTATCCGAATCGCGGAACAGAGAAATGTGTCCCGCCGTGTGTCCGGGCGTGTGAATAGTTTTCCAACCCGGCAATTCCGCAATTTCGCCGTTTTCGGAAATTTCCCTAACGCGATTTCCCAAATCGTAACCGCTGTGCGGAAAAAGCCTCGACATTTGCGCGAGCGCACCGCCAACCGTCGGGTCTTGCGGCGGATAATCCGATTCGCCCGTTAAATAAGGCATTTCAAGCCGATGTGCATAAACCGGAACATCCCAAGTTTCCGCTAAATCCAACGCCGAACCCGCGTGGTCAAAATGCCCGTGTGTCAAAACAATCGCGGACGGTTTCGAGTTTGCGCCGTAAAGTTTTTCGGCGTAATTTTTAATTCTCCACCCGGTCAGAGACATTCCCGCGTCCACCAAAACCCAAGAATCAGGCGTGTCCACAAAATATGTATTTACAAAGACGATTGCCAAACGGCGCACGTCTTTTGCGACTGATTCGATTGAATTATTTTCTTTATTTTTTGACATAAATTTTTTCCTAACTTGAATTTTAATTTAATTAATCACCTGAGAAAAAGTAATCAGGTATTTTGAAAATGTTCTGAGTTCGCGCTTCAGCGTGCGCCTGCCAGCGAAGCGCGGCAGGCAGACAAACTAAAGTTTGAACTCAAAACGCAAAGTAAAATCCTGCAAAACTTTTGCTTA
>JBBPXX010000018.1:0-21543 GCA_038200505.1 Pyrinomonadales bacterium
CGGGTCTTTTATTTTCCCGACACTTTCAAATAACGTCTTTGTTTTTAATTGTTTCAATCTCTCTCCTCATCCCAAAATAGAATAAGTTCAAGTTTTACACACTTTTCTCGCTTCTTACATTTTTAATGCGTTTGCCCTAAGTCCTGAGTAGAAATCAGGCGTAAGAAATTAGCTTTGCAAAACACAATTTGTAATCTAACATCTTGAGTTTCAGCGTGTTCCATAATCCGTGCCAACTTCTTGAATAGACTCGCGTGGCAAATCTCTCCCACAATGAACTAAAGATTCCTTCGACTCTTTCCCTTATTGTCGAATGTAGCATTTGACAACTTTCGGAAATTGGGTTAGCTTAAAAATTACTTAACGGTTATGAGCAAACGAAATTTGCAAATTAACTCTTGTTGTCGCATTTGGTAATGCGACACGCTTCAAACATGTTAAGTAATTGAAAAATTAAAAGCGTGGCGATTTAAGGCAACTTGCTCCACGATAAAAACTGCTAAAGACTAATCGGTAAATCAACCGATAGAAACGAAAGATTTTATAAAAACCTTCGTGCAATTTTTAGCACGGAGGTTTTTTTTGTTTTGCGATAAAGTTGCCGGAGAAAATTAGCCACGAATTGTACGAATAGCACAAATAAAAACATAAGAATTATTAGTGCTATTCGTGTGATTCGTGGCTAATAGAAAGGAGAAATAAAAATGACGGAAGAAACAAAAAATTATCATTTCAACACTTTGGCAATTCACGGCGGGCAAACGCCGGACGCGGTGACGAATTCGCGGGCTGTGCCGATTTATCAGACGACTTCTTATACTTTTAATGATGCCGATCACGCGGCGCGTTTGTTCGCTTTGCAGGAAGTCGGCAACATTTACACGCGCATTATGAACCCGACGACCGACGTTTTCGAGCAGCGAATTGCTGCGCTCGAAGGTGGAGCCGCCGCGCTTGCGACGGCAAGCGGACAGGCGGCGGGAACTTTGACGATTTTGACGATTGCCCGCGCGGGCGATGAAATCATTTCGACAACTTCTTTATACGGCGGTACTTACAATCTTTTTCACCATACCTTTCCGAAGCTCGGAATCAATTTCAAATTTGTTGACGGCGCGGATTATGAAGGAATTGAAGCGGCGATTAACGATAGAACTAAAGCGATTTACGCGGAAACTCTCGGCAATCCGAAACTCGACGTAATTGACATCGAAAAACTCGCCGACATTGCACACAAACACAACTTGCCTTTAATTATTGATAATACGTCAGCGTCGCCCGCGCTTGCGCGTCCAATAGAACACGGTGCGGACATCGTGGTCGAATCGGCGACGAAATTTATCGGCGGACACGGCACGACCATCGGCGGCGTGATCGTTGATTCGGGTAATTTCGACTGGAAAGCGTCGGGCAGATTTCCCGATTTCGTTGAACCCGATCCGAGCTATCATGGCGTTTCCTACACCAAAGCGTTCGGAAATCTCGCGTTTATCTTAAAAGCGCGTGTTCAAGGACTGCGCGACACGGGCGCGGCGTTGTCGCCGTTTTCGTCGTTTTTATTATTGCAAGGTGCGGAAACACTGCATTTGCGGATGGAGCGTCATTCGGAAAACGCCTTGAAAGTTGCGAAGTTTTTGCAAAATCACGAACTTGTCGAATGGGTTAATTATCCCGGACTCGAATCAAGCAAATACTACGATTTGGCAAAAAAATATCTGCGAGGCGGCGCGGGCGCGTTAATTACTTTCGGCATCAAAGGCGGTTATGAAGCGGGCAAAAAGTTTATCAATTCGGTCAAATTGTTTAGTCTTTTGGCAAATATCGGCGACGCGAAATCGCTCGTCATTCATCCGGCTTCGACGACGCACGCGCAATTGACCGAAGCGGAACAGAAATCAACCGGCGTGTCGCCCGATTTGATTCGCTTGTCAATCGGCATCGAAGACGTGCGCGACATCATCGCCGACATTGACAACGCTCTGCGCGGCGAAAGTGTTGAAATTAAAGGTAAAACAACCGACGTTTCGCAAGCGGCGGCAGGCGCGGGCGGTATTTGATTTAATGGAAAACGGATAATGGATAATTGGAATGAAAACAAATTCATTATCAATTATCCATTAATTCCAAGGCTTAGGAAAAGGAAAATGACGGGCGAAAAATTCCTGTCTTCAATTCGCCGGTTGTTTTCCTTTTCCGACCGATTTTATAGAGATTTAAATGAGCGATTTTGTCCCGACAATTGAAGATGACTACATTTTGCGCCAATTGTTCGCGCTCGAATCGGGCGCGGTTTTGTCCCAAGTTATTCAGCATTATGCGATTTTCGGCGAAATAAATACTGACAAATCAAATGTTTCGCTCGTGTTTCACGCGCTCACCGGTTCAGCGCGAATTGATGAGTGGTGGAGCGACATTATCGGTGCAGGAAAGGTGTTGAATACTGCCGAAAATGCTTTTATCTGTATCAATTTTTTAGGTTCGCGTTACGGTTCGACGGGCGCAAATTCCGCAAGTTTTAATTGGAAAGATAACAAAACGGAATTTCCGCTCGTCACCGTAACCGATATAATTCGGGCGCAGAAATTAGTTTTAGATTCGCTGGGCATTGAAAAATTAAAAGCCGTCATCGGCGGTTCGGTCGGCGGAATGTGCGCTTTGCAGTTTGCAGCGGAGTTTCCCGAAACGGCGGAAAAATGCGTCGCTATCGGCGCGTGTGAACTTCCGGCGATGGGACTCGCGTTAAACCATTTGCAGCGCGAAGCTTTGAAACACGAAAAAGATGTCGGTTTAGCCCGACAGATTGCGATGATTTCCTATAAATCGCCCGAACTATTTAACGCCCGTTTCGCACGAAACCCGAACCGCATCGGCGAAAATCCGCGCGAAAACTTTAGTCATCGCTACGACATCGCCGGTTATCTGGATTATCAAAGCGAGATTTTCAAAAACCGTTTCGACGCGGAAACCTTCAAAATCATCTCGAAAGCAATGGATTTGTTTGAACTTTCCGACGTAGAAATCAAAAAAATCAAGGCTGAAACACATTTCGTCGGCATTTCGAGCGACTGGCTTTTTCCGGCGAAAAATGTAAGCGATTTTGCCCAAAGATTCACCGAAAACGGCGTGAAAAACGAATATATTGAAATGATTTCGCCCGACGGACACGACGCTTTTTTGAGCGACACAACACGAATGAGTGAAACTTTAGAGAGGATTTTAGCCGCGAAAGAACGCGAAAAAGAGAGTTTAACCGCAGATGGACGCGGATAAAAGCAGATTTTTAAATCAAGATAAAAAATATTTTTTGGATTTATTGCTTAAATTTATCTTCTTTTATCCGCGTTTATCTGCGTCCATCCGCGACAAAAAATTCTTTTTTTGTCTTTACTCGTGATAATAAAAATTTATGAACAAAAAAATTGTCGAGAAAAAACTGCCGAATTATTTATTGAGCGGAAAAACCGCGATTGTAACGGGCGCGAGTCGCGGCATCGGACGCGCGACGGCATTGCGTTTGGCGGAAGCGGGAGCGAACGTCGTCGTTAATTATTTTCAGCACGAAAAAGACGCGCTGGCAGTCGTTGCCGAATGCGAAAATTCGGGCGCGAAAGCCATCGCCTTCAAAGCCGACGTTTCAAAACTGAGCGAAGCCGAAAGTTTGACGAATGCGGCAATTGAACGATTCGGCGCGATTGATTTATTGATTGCCAACGCCGGAATTTGGGAAGGTGCGCCGGTCAACGAAATGTCCGAAGCGATTTGGGACAAGGTTTTGGACGCAAATTTAAAGGGAACTTGGACGGTTTGCCGCGCGGCGAGCGATTATTTCAAAAAGCAGAATTCGGGCAATATCGTTATCGTTTCATCAACCGCCGGACAGCGCGGCGAAGCAGGATATTCAAATTACGCCGCGTCAAAAGGCGGACAAATTTCGTTCACCAAAGCGTTATCGAACGAACTCGCGCCGCACATTCGCGTCAACTGTGTCGCGCCCGGCTGGGTTGACACGAATTTGAACGATTCGGTTTTCAATGATGAAGAATTCGTCCACCGCGTGATCGACGGAATTCCGCTGAAAAGAGTAGCGACCGCCGATGATGTCGCGCTTTCGATCATTTTTCTCGCTTCCGACTGGTCGCGCCACATTACGGGCGAAGTCTTAAACATCAACGGCGGCGCGGTTTTGTGCGGATAATTATTTTCTTCTTTGATTACTTTACGGTTATCATTTAACTTTACAAATTGATTGTGAACGACAAAAAAAAGCCAACTGTAATGAAATTCGGCGGAACAAGCGTGCAGGACGCGAAAGCGTTTGCGCGTGTCGCTTCGATTGTGGCGGGCGAGCGCGAAAATTTGCCGGTGGTCGTAACTTCAGCGATGTCACGAGTAACGGACGCACTCTTAAATGCTTTTGAAACTGCTAAACGCGGCGAAGTCGAAAATGCCGTTTCGTCGCTCGAATCTCATTTTGAGCGGCACAAACAAGTTTCGCGCGAACTGACAGGCGAAGCGCAGCAGAAAGCATTTCAAACCGAACTCAATTTTGCGAAAAAAGAATTGAATGACTTACTGATGCGAACTTCGCGGCGCAGTCTGCCGCTTTCTATGTTGAAAGACGCGATTGTTTCTTACGGCGAACAACTTTCATCACGTCTTTTGGCGGAAGTTTTAAAGGCAAAAGGTTTGAATGCACGGCAAATGGACGCGCGGCGTTTGATTGTAACCGACGATGAATACGGCGCGGCGCATCCCGTTTGGGACGAAACGGAAAAGTTGATTCGGTTGGAATTGCCGCCTTTGATTGAAGCGGGCGAAATTCCTGTCTTAGGCGGATTTATCGCGGCGAGTCGCGGCGGCGAAACGACTGTTTTAGGGCGCGGCGGTTCGGATTATTCGGCGGCACTCGTCGGCGCGGCTTTGCGGGCGCGGGAAATTCAGATTTGGACGGATGTAACCGGCGTTTTGACGTGCGATCCGCGAATTTGCCCGGAAGCGCGAACATTAAAAACTTTGTCGTATGAAGAAGCGGCGGAACTCGCCTATTTCGGCGCGAAGGTTCTGCATCCGAAAACGATCAAACCGGCGGTTGATTATAAAATTCCGGTGCGCGTCTGCAATTCACACAAACCGAACGAAAAAGGCACGATGATTTTAGCCGAAACAAATATTGTGCCGAATACGATAAAATCAATCGCGCACAAGACCGGCATCACGATTTTGCGGATTTCATCGGCACGAATGCTCGGCGCGTTCGGTTTTATGAGTGCGCTTTTTCAGATTTTTGAACGATACAGAGTCGTCATTGACGTGATTTCGACCTCGGAAGTTTCCGTCGCACTAACTTTGGATAATACCGATTCGCTCGAACAAGTCGTTAAAGAATTGGAACGGCTCGGCGATGTCGAAATCGAACACGAAAACGCCGTCGTCTGCGTCGTCGGCGAAGGTTTGCGCGATTCATCAGGTCTTGCCGCGCAAATTTTTTCAACCATCGAAGACATCTCGATTTCTTTGATTTCGCACGGCGCATCGAGTGTCAATATCACGTTTGTCGTCAAAGAAAATAAAGTTGCCGAAGCGATTAAAAGACTGCATTCAAAGTTTTTCCATAAGTCAAAACCATCTGCGTTAGCGGATGGTTGAAGTTCGCGCTTGAAAAGTTTGCTATTCACAAACGCGATGTTTAACCGTCCGCTGACGCAGACGGTTCTGACTTGCATAAATAAAAAGGAGCTGCCAAATGAAAAAAATTGTAACGATAATTTTATTACTGATTACGCTGCCAAATCTGTCAGCAGGACAAAATATGAGTAAAGCACAATCGCCTAATCAAACTAAAAAAGACACTGTTTCAACCCGCGAAATGGACAGAATTAATTGGATGGAATTTAAAGATGTCGTGCCGTCGAAAATTCAGACGGTTTTGCTGCCAACCGGAACGCTCGAACCGCACGGCGTTATCAATAACGGCGCGGACAACACTGCGCCGACGGCGATTGCTCAAACAATTGCGCCGCGTGTCAACGCAATGATCGCGCCGACATTGCCGTATGGAATCACGGGAAGTATGCAGGCATATCCGGGCGCATTTCAGATCACGGAAGAAGCATATCGTCCGTTTGTCAAACAGATTTTGCAGGGTTTGGCGAAAAACGGATTCAAAAATATCATCATTCTAAATGGACACGGCGGAGGACAAACAGCTGTTCTGCAATCGGTTGCGGCGGAGGTCGCCAATGAGCAAAAAGTGCGAACTTTAGTGATAAATTGGTGGTCATTTGCGTCCGATGAAACAAAAGAAGTTTTCGGCGAAGACGGCGGACACGCCGGATTAAACGAAACGGCTTTTATCCAAGCGATTGACCCGACATTAGTTCATCCCGAAAAATACAACGACGATATGGCGACGGCTTATCCGGCGGCGGGAACTTGGGCGGCAACGCCTTTTCCTTCTTCAATCGGTCTGTATCAAAAAGGACAAGGTTATCCGAAGTTTGACCGGAAAAAAGCGGACGAGTATTTTGGCAAAGTTACGGATAAAGTTGCCAATTTGGTAAATGAAGTTATTCGTAAATGGAATCTTGCAGGACTTTAAAGGTTAAAAGATTTAAAAGTGAAAAGGTGAAAAAGTTTCGTTTGGCGGTCAAAATACTTTTCACCTTTTTCACCTTTTACCCTTTAAACTTTTTTACTTTTAAATCATCTTTTCCAGTAATTTTTTATCTTGACATCAAGCAGCGGAAACGGGACATATTCGACTTGTCTGCCGGATTCACGCAGTTTTTCGACCATTCTGACTGCGCCGTCGGCGTTGCGTGTGTGAACGATGACGGTTGCCGAGCGATTTAATTCTCTGTTTTCATAGAGCCATTCGGCAATCGCGTAGCCGGTGCTTCCGAAATCGTCGTGTTCGTTCGATTCGTAATGATGCGGCAGCAAATCGTGATCGAGAAAAATCGCGTCGTAAGCATATTTGCCCAGAAGTTCTTTGGCTTCTTCAACAGTTTCGGCGATGTCCAGTTCATCGCCTTCAAACCTTTTTATAAACCAGCGATGACGGCGTTGGTCATCATCAAGTAAAAAAATCGAAATCGGACTGCGCCCGGCTTTTAAATCTGCCAGACCGAGTTTTATCAACACACTATGTAAGATACTCATAATTAAAACTTCTCACAGTTCAAATTTAATATATCACACGACAAGCCGGCAAAACATTTAACAAATATTTTTTTCGCCTTGTATGTAAATTTTTTGTTAAATCTAAGTCCCTTGTTTTCATAAACTTCACTTTTTGAGGCTTTTGAGATTTTATAAAAGCCTGATTTTTATTGATCTTTAAATGGTGAAATAAAACTTGAAATCATTCGTTTCGGTGTTATAATTCAAAACAACTTCTGCAATATTTGAAGAAATTCCCGACAAAAAGATTTAACAGAATATAAAGTTAGATAAGTTTTCCCGTATGCCGCAAGAAACAGCGAAAATTCATCCGCTCTTTGCCGTGCCGAATCCGGCGCAGGACGAGCCGGAGCGCGAATTTTACGATTCGCCCGAAAATGACGACGAGCCGAAAGAATGTCCGCTCTGCTATGGTTCGGGAATGGAAGTCGTCGCGGGAAAAGGCGCACGCGCTTGCAAATGCCGTAAACAAAAATCTCAATCGAATTTAATTGACAAAGCCCGTATTCCGAAACGCTATACCGACTGTCATTTTCACAGTTACCGCGCGATGAATCCTTCACAGGAACGCGCCTTTCGATTTGCGTCGCGGCTGGCGATGGATTATCCGGCGGTTGAACGCGGTCTTCTTTTTATGGGAACGGTCGGGGTCGGCAAAACGCATCTGGCGGTTTCGATTTTAAAGGGTTTGACAGAGCGCGGATTTAGCTGTCTTTTTTATGAATTCGGTGCGCTTTTGAAGGAAATTCAAGGTTCGTATAACACGGTTTCGCAAACTTCCGAGTTAAAAGTTCTCGCGCCCGTTTTCGATGCCGAAGTTCTCGTTTTAGACGAAATCGGTGCATCAAAACCGACTGATTGGGTGCGCGACACGATGGCACATATTATCAATACGCGCTATAACGACAAAAAACTGACAATTTTTACGACGAACTATCTGGACGATAGAAAAGCTGAACGCGAAGAAACTTTAGAAGACAGAATCGGTGTTCGTCTGCGTTCGCGTCTGTTTGAAATGAGCAAAACCGTCATGCTCAGCGGCGAAGACTTCCGCCGCACATTCGATCACGTTACGCCAATCAAGAAAAATCCTAGATAATCACAGAAATCTATTTTTCTTCTAATAATTACCCGACAACTTTATTGTTCATTTCCGCTCGACGGCGCATTTCCGCCATTACTTCTTCATCACTCATCGCCGAAATTTGCGGCGGCGGCGCAGTTGTTATCGTCGGATTGATAAGTTTTTGCTCCTGTTCAAGACGATCTTCTTCTTCGGCTTCGCGGATTCCTTCCTTAAACGCTTTGCGCGTTTGTCCGAGCGATTTTGCCAATTGCGGCAGACGGCTTGCGCCGAAAAGTAAAAACAAAACGGCGACGATTAAAATAATTTCTGTTGTTCCAAGTCCCATAATTTTATCTCTTGTATTTCCTTTGACGCTTAGATCGGATAAAAAGTTTGCGCGTCAATAATTTTCATAATACAGTTATTTTCGCTAAGTTTCATCTATTTAAAACCTATCGGGGAAATTTTATTTTATTTTTAACTTTTCTCTTCCTTAAATTTATCCATCGCATCAACCAATGCGGACGTGATGCCTTTTTCCGAAATCGAATGTCCGGCATCAGCAATAATCTGCAAATCGGCTTCGGGAAAGGCTTTGTGCAATTCCCACGCGCTGACCGAAGGACACACGACATCATAACGACCTTGCACGATGACGGTTGGAATATGGCGGATTTTATCAACATTTTCGATTAAATAATTTTCCGTCTGGAAAAACGAATTGTTCATAAAATAATGACATTCGATTCGTGCCAGAGCCAGGGCTTCTTCTTCGCCTTCCCAATGTTCTATTAAACCTTTATCGGGAAAGAGTTTAGAAGTTGAACCTTCCCAAACGCTCCACGTCCGCGCTGCCGAAAGCTGCGTTTTTTTGTCTTCTCCCATTAAACGCTTGTAATATGCCGTCATAAAATCGCCGCGCTCATCTTCAGGAATTTCATCTCGGTAGCGTTCCCAAAAATCTGGAAAAATTTCGCTTGCGCCGTATTGATAAAACCATTGCAGTTCTTTTTTGCGCGTCAGAAAAATGCCGCGTAAAATCAAACCGCGAACTCTGTCGGGATGATTTTCGGCATAAGCCAAACTCAATGTGCTGCCCCACGAACCGCCGAAAACATACCATTTATCAATGCCGAATTTTTCGCGCAAAGTTTCAATATCATCAATCAAACCCCACGTCGTATTTTCCCGCAACTCCGCGTGCGGCGTGGATTTACCCGAACCGCGCTGGTCGAAAAGAATAATGTGATATGCTTCCGGGTCAAAAAACCGCCGATACATCGGAATCAAACCGCCGCCGGGTCCGCCGTGCAGAAAAACGACGGGAATTCCGTTTTCGTTTCCGCAACGCTCGTAATAAATTTCGTGAATATCGGAAACTTTCAGCATTCCCGAATCAAACGGCTCGATTTCCGGATAAAGTGTTTTCATATTGCGAATGATACAAAACTAAACTCAATCGTTCAAATAATTTATCGCAATTGGTAAAGATTTTTATCAAAAATTATTTTTCAACTTATGATTATTGATTGATTTTCAAAAGATTTTATGCAAATTTAACTGATTGAAACTGTCTTATAAACGCAGTTAATCATTTTTGGCATTGTGATTGCAGTATTCAATAAATAACTGTTTTATGTATTGATTTTATACTTAACAGCTTTGAAATTAAGGTTCTGGAAGTATTATGATTAAGAAAGTTCTCATCGTTGAAGATTATGAAGACACCCGCGAATTTATGAAATTTTTGTTGGAAAGCTACGGTTATCAGGTTATCGAAGCGGCAGACGGAATCGAAGCGGTTGACAGGGCAAAACACCAATGCCCCGACCTTATTTTGATGGATATTTCCTTGCCTGTGGTTGACGGCTTGACCGCCACGCGAACCATCAGACAATGCAGTAATCAGGCGCAGTTGCCGATAATTGCCGTTACTGCTTTCGGCAAAACTTATTATGATAAAGCAATTGAAGCCGGATGTAACGATTTGATAAATAAGCCGGTTGATTTTGATGTACTTGAACCGATTTTGAATTATTATCTCGCATCATAATTCATTTTAGCAGTGTGAAACTTAAATCATTAAAGGCTGTTTGATTTTCAAACAGCCTTTTTCGTGTAGATTAGAGTTAAATTATTTTGCCATCGCGTCTGTAACCTTTATCTCGCCGCTGACAATTTTGCCTTTCGCTTCTTCGACTTTTTTTATTACATCCGGCGAGATCAAACTTTTATTATTGCTGTCCATCGCATAAGCTACGCCGTCTTTATCCAACCCGAAAGAGTGAAAACCGCCTTGAAATTTTCCTTCTTTGACTTCTTTAACGACATCATAAACAGCATTATCCACGCGCTTGACCATTGAAGTTAAAACAAATCCGGGTCGTTGTCCGTTTTGGTTTGAATCAACGCCGATGACGAATTTGTTCGCTTCGCCTTGTTCGTTTCTGCCGTATTGTTCAACCGCGTCAAACGCGCCCAAGCCGGAATTTCCCGCCGCTGTAAAAATTACGTCCGCGCCTTTATCTATTTGCGACAACGCTAATTCCTTGCCTTTGCCCGGATTGTTCCACGCCGAATCGGTTACGCCGACGTAGCTGTCAACAACGCGAATATTCGGATTCACCGCACGTGCGCCTTCTTCGTAACCTGTTTCAAACTTGTGAATCAAAGGAATGTCCATTCCGCCGACAAAGCCTAAAACGCCGGTTTTCGATTTCGCCGCCGCGATCATTCCGACAAGATAAGAACCTTCGTGTTCGCGGAAAACAAGCGACGCGACATTCGGCAGAGGTTTTCCCTCTTTATCCAAAATTACGCCGTCAACAATGGCGAATTTGATGTTCGGATAATCTCTTGCAACTCGTTCCATAATCGGACCTTGCGCGAAACCGATGCCGATTACCAAATCAAAATTTCTTTCGGCAAACGCCCGCATCGCCGGTTCAATCGAAGTCGGATTGCCCGGTTCGACATCGCGCAAAACAATGTCCAAATCTTTTTCGGCACGCTGAACGCCTTCCCACGCCGCCGCGTTGAACGAACGGTCGTTTTTGCCGCCGATGTCGAAAACGATGCCGACTTTTATTTTGCCTTTGTCCGAGTTCGCTTCGGTCGCCGCGCACGATGAAATTAAAAACAATGCCGTTAAAATAAGCGTGATTTTAAAAATGTATCGGATTTTCATAAGTTTTTTACGAAATAATTTCTTTAACCAATTCAAATTTTCTTGTTGATTTTTCAACACTGATTTTATACGCCATTTGCAGTTTCGCAAGCACTTTGGCGGCTTGCGCTTCATTTCGGCAAAAAAGTGTGCCGAGCGGTTCGTGTTCTTTTACTTTGTCGCCTAACTTTTTGATGCACGAAAATCCGACGGCGTAATCAATCTTATCGTCAATTTGAAGCCTTCCGCCGCCGATCAGCGCAACCGCTTTGCCGATTTCGCTTGCGTCAATTTCTAAAATAAAACCGCTTTCAGGCGATTTTATATCTACTTGAAGCAAGTTTTTGTCCAAAAGCATTTCAGGTTCATCACAAATTTTCGGATTTCCGCCTTGCAGTTTGATATTTTCCTTAAATTTTTCCAGCGCGTCGCCGCTTGCCAATGCTTTTTGGATTTTTAATTTTGAATCTTTAATCGAGTCGGCGATTCCGGTTAAAACCAAAATTCGCGCCGCTAATTCGATGGATAAATTTAATGTTTGCCGTGTTTGTTTGTCAGCTTCGTTTCGTAAAATCTTCAAACATTCAAAAACTTCGAGCGCGTTGCCGACATATTTGCCGAGCGGCTGATTCATATCGGTCAAAAGTGCTTCGGTTTTAACATTGAAAGAATTTCCCGTTTTGACCAATGCTTTCGCCAGTTTCCGCGCATCGCGTTCTCTTTCCATAAACGCGCCGCTTCCGGCTTTTACGTCCAAAACAAGTGCGCCCAAACCTTCGGCTAACTTTTTCGACATAATCGAAGCGACAATCAGCGGAATTGATTCAATCGTCGCCGTCGCATCGCGCAAAGCGTAAAGTTTACGGTCTGCCGGAACAATTTTTTCCGTCTGTCCGGTCATCGCAAAACCGCATTTTTTTATAACTTTTTTGAAATTTTCGGTTGACAGATTGACATTATAGCCTTCGATTGCTTCGAGTTTATCGAGCGTTCCGCCCGTATGTCCGAGTCCGCGACCTGAAATCATCGGAACGCTCACACCACACGCCGCGACAATCGGCGCGATAATTAAAGATGTTTTATCACCGACTCCGCCCGTCGAATGTTTATCGGCAATCGGCGCATCAATGTCGGAAAAATCCAGAATTTCACCCGAATTGAGCATCGCTTCGGTCAAAGCATTTTGCTCGGATTGACGCAAACCGTTGATAAACATCGCCATCAACAGCGCAGAAATTTGACAATCAGTCCAACTTCTATCGCACACGCCTTTGACAAAAGCGTTTATTTCCGACGATAAAAACTTGCCGCCGTCGCGTTTTTTTCGGATTAAATCTTGTGGATTCATTGCTGTAACTTTATCAAAATTTGTGCGAACAACATAATTTCTCAAAAAAAATATAAATTTACTGTTTATTTTTTCGTAAATTTACGGCATAATATATTTACTATGATGAACTTTATCAAAACAATCGGCGCATTTTCACTAACATTCTTTCTTTCGGTCGCATTGGTCGGCGTTCCGAAAAGCATTTCCGACTTTCTGGCGCAGGATGTCAGCAACGGTTACGAAAGAGATGCAAATATGAGCATTCTTTTTAGTGCAGATTTTACCCCGAAGGAGATTCATACTACTTCCGTCTACAAACAAATTATCAACGATTATGCCGAAAAGTCGAAAGATTTGGATGACAGCGATTTGCCGTCTGATTTTCAAGCCGCGTGGCGCGATCACATGGCGGCGTGGAGCGATCACGCAAATCTTCTCAACCAAAGAGGAAAACATTGCAAGATGAGCAAATACTATATTAACGATGAAGAATTTGCCCGCACATTTGAGGAACAAGATGCAGAAATAACACGCACTTGGTTTAAGGTTTTGTCCGTCGCCAGACAACACGGCGTTGTTATTCCGCGTAATTATTATTAAAGATTCAGGCAGTTGAAATGGTTATCGTGCGTGGTTCGTCGCCGTCGCCTTCTATTTTTACGTTTATAATTTTGTTTGGAAAAGTTATATTTTGAAGTTTTTCCGACCATTCCATAATTACGACGGCTATTTCATCTTCTAAAATTTCATCTAATCCGACGGCAAATGCAACGTCGGATTTTTCATTTAACCGCCAGAAATCAATGTGATAAACATTAAATTTTTCGGTTTTGTATAGATTAACCAAAGTAAAACTAGGACTCGTAACTTCGTCAATATCGAAGTCGAGTGCGTATAAAACTCCTTTTGTAAAAAGGGTTTTTCCCGCGCCTAATCCGCCTGAAAGGAAAATAATTTCGCCGCCTTTTAATGTTTCGCCGATTTTTTCGGCAAGCGCGAAAGTTTCTTCGGGCGAAAAACTTTTTATTTCTTTATTAAACATTGTTCTTTTGAGAAATTATAATTTCACAATTGCATAATCTATTTTACATCACAATAATATTTTAATGCCTGAATTACCCGAAGTCGAACTTGTTGTAAAATCGTTGGACAAACTCGTCAAGAACCGCAAAATATTGATTGCGGAACTTCTCAGAGAAAGACTCGCGCCCGATACACCGCCGTCGGAATTTGCCGAAAAACTAAATAATGCAACGATAAATTTTGTGCATCGGCGCGGCAAGCATATTCTTTTTGATTTGGACAACGGCAATACTTTGCTCGTTCATCTGCGAATGAGCGGACGTTTTCTGCTTTTGCCGGTTGAGCGCGAACTGCCGAAATTTACACACGCGATTTTTTATTTTGAAGACGAAACGCGGCTCGTGTTTTCCGACCAACGCCATTTTGGTTTTATGAAAATAGTCAAAACCGCGCGGCTTTCCGAAGCAAAGGAATTAAAAAAACTCGCGCCCGAACCGTTTTCGGAAGATTTTAATTTGAAATATTTCCGCACGATTCTGAAAACTTCCAAGAAAAATTTAAAGGAATTTCTGCTCGACCAGACAAAAGTTTTGGGTTTGGGAAACATTTACGCTTCGGAAGCGATGTTTTTGGGAAAAGTTAATCCGCAAATTTCAGCCGACAAACTTTCCGCCAAAAAAGCCGGAGTTTTGTTTGAAAAAATCCGTGAAGTTTTGCGGGAATCAATCGCGCACGGTTCGACCTTGAACGTCAATCCCGAAAACATTGACGGCAGTTATTACGGCGGCGGTTACGAATCAAGTTGGCGCGTTTATGACCGCGAAAACGAACCTTGTGTCGCTTGCGGCACTTCAATCGAACGATTAAAACAAGGCGGACGCTCGACTTATTTTTGTCCGAAATGTCAAAGATAATCGGGCAAAAACTGCTGCCGGAACTTTTTATTGACCGATTACTATCAAAAGATTTAAAAAAACTTGTCAAGAAAATAAATTTTCTATAGAATAATTCGGTTGGTTTTTCCCATAAACCCCAAAAAAATTACAACAATATTTCCACAAATTTTACAATGAATAAAATAAAGCTTCGTCAATTTTTGATTTTTGAATTTCTACTGTTATTTGTCATTTCCGCGACGGTTTTTAATATTTCGGCACAAGAAAAGCAAGAAAAAGTAAAACTCGCTTCGGAAGCGAAAAGAGCGCGGGAATACTCGCTTGAAATGCTGGATGAAATGAAGGATATTCTCAAAGAACATTACTATGATCCGAAAATGCGCGGCATTGATCTTGAAAAACGGATCGAAGCGGCAAAAGAGCGGGTTAAAACAATGCAGTATAACTGGCAGATGTATCGCGTTTTGGTTCAGGTTTTGATGGATTTTAACGATTCGCATACGAATATGATTTTGCCGCCGAGAACCGATCACTTTCAATATGGTTTCGGCATGCAAATGATTGGCGATGAATGTTTTATTACTTCCGTAAAAAAAGACAGCGATGCTCAAAAACAAGGCATTGCCGTCGGCGACCAAATTTTACTTTTAGGTAAATTTACGCCGAATCGCCGTGATTTATGGAAAATGACTTATGTTTTATACAAATTAGATCCGGCGAATACTCTCGATTTAAAAATCCGCAACCCCGACGGAACGGAAAAACTTTTGACAATCAACGCAAAAACGATGACCGACAAGGAATTTCGCGCCGAACAAAAGGAACGAAAGGAAAAGCACAAATACGAACCTTTTAAATGTCAGGAAATAAATAAGGAAGTTGTTGCCTGCAAATTATATTCGTTTGTCGTCGAAAAAAACGACATAGACAAAATGATGAAGCAAGCCGCAAAGTATCCGAAATTTATTTTAGATTTGCGCGGCAACGGCGGCGGATATGTAACGGTTGAGCAATATTTGCTCAGTCATTTTTTTAACCGCGAAGTAAAAATCGCCGATTTGATTACGCGCAAAAAAACGGAAACTCGAATGACAAAATCGCTCGGCGACAGAGAATATAAAGGCGAAGTTGCCGTTTTAGTTGACAGCAGTTCGGCTTCGGCGGCGGAAATGACGGCGCGTGTCTTGCAATTGGAAAAACGCGCGAAAATTTACGGCGATTACAGCAGCGGAAGTGTGATGACGAGTATCACGTTACCGTTCAGAAGCATTGTCAGCGCGTTTGCCGCCGCTGCGATTATTCAAACGGGAATGAGCGTAACGGTTGCCGATGTAATAATGCGCGACGGCTCGCGTTTGGAAAATACGGGCGTTATACCCGACGAAGTTTTACAACCTTCGGGTTTAGGTCTGGCGAAGAAAACCGATCCCGTATTGGCTTATGCGGCAATCAAATTCGGAGCAGAGATTTCTCCTGAACAGGCAGGCGGTTTTTATTTTATAACTGAAAACGATGAAACTGCCGACCAAGACGAAGCGAACTAAAAATTTGCGGCAAACTTGACAGTTATATATTATAATCGCATTATCTATATTTAATAGTTCGTGGTGAGTTACAGCAACTTGCGACCACGTTAAATAATCCGCTAAACAGCAAACTAAAGATTTCAATAAAATTCTCGTGCTGTTCAGCAGACGAGAATTTTTTAGTTTTGTTCGCAGTTTGTTGATATTTGCTGCATCCTGTCTTCTCGGCAACCGGCAAACTGCGAACAATTTACCGCTTATGAAGAATTTTAGAGAACTTTTAGATTCCAACAGTGTTTATGTTTTTGACGGCGCAGTCGGCACTCGGTTTTACGATAAAGGAATTTTTATTAACCGCAGTTATGATGAACTCAATCTTGTTCAACCGGACATCGTGCGCGAAGTTCACGCCGAATATGTCAAATCCGGCGCAGATATTATCGAAACGAACACTTTCGGCGCGACGCGGCACAAATTACAGCAATACGGATTGGAAACCAAACTGCGCGAAATCAATATTGCAGGTGCGAAATTAGCAAACGAAGCGGCGGGCGAAGACGTTTTTGTCGCGGGTGCAATCGGTCCGCTCGATTTGCGTATCGAGCCTTACGGTCCGACTTCGTTTGAGGAAGCGAAGAAAATGTTCCGCGAACAGGTTTCCGCGCTTTTGGAAGGCGGCGTTGATCTCTTTATTCTCGAAACTTTCTCTGATTTATCGGAAATTCAGCAGGCAATCAAAGCGGTAAAAGAGCTATGCGATTTGCCGATTATCGCGCAGATGACGATTCAAATGGACGGCAAAACCGTTTTTGGCGCGGATGCGGAAATCGTCGCGCAAAGATTGGATCAATACGGCGCGGATGTCATCGGTTTGAATTGCGGTGTCGGTCCGACGCACATTTTGACCGCGCTGGAAAAAATGCGCGGCGCGACGACGAAAAAACTTGCCGCCCAACCGAACGCCGGACTTCCGAGAGATGTTCAGGGCAGACAATTTTATATGTCTTCGCCCGAATATATGTCGAAATTCGCCAAGCGTTTTATCAAAGCCGGCGCAAGTTTTGTCGGCGGCTGTTGCGGAACGACTCCGCAGCACATCAAACTCATTGCCGATTCGGTTCGCGCCGGCAGTCCGCGTCAAACAAAAACTAATCAAAACATTACCGAAAGCGCAAAAGTTAATGAACTTACGCCGATTGACATCGAAGTTGTTCCGGCGGAAGACCGCTCAAAATGGTCGCGCAAAGTCGCCCGCGGCGAATTTGTTACGAGCGTCGAAGTTCTTCCTCCGAAAGGCTGCGACGCGGCGAAAACTCTTGATTCGATTCGTCTTCTTGTTGATGCCGGAGTTGACGCGGTAAATATTCCCGACGGACCGCGAGCGCAAACCAGAATGAGCGCGCAGGCGACGGCGATTTTAGTTGAACAACAAGTCGGCATCGAAGCTGTTCTGCATTATTGCTGCCGCGACCGCAACTTGCTTGGAATGATGTCCGATCTGCTTGGCGCGGCGGCTTTGGGATTGCACAATCTTTTAATAATCACGGGCGATCCGCCGAAAATGGGAAGTTACCCGGACGCAACGGCAGTTTTCGATATTGATTCAATCGGCTTGACGAATATGGTCAACAAACTCAATCACGGCTTGGATTTGGGCAATAATCCAATCGGCTGTCCGACGGCGTTTTCCATCGGTGTCGGTGTCAATCCGGGTGCGATAAATTTGAATGAAGAAATCAAACGCTTTGAATGGAAGGTCGAAGCGGGCGCGGAATATGCCATTACGCAGCCTGTTTACGACACGAAACAACTGCGCGATTTTCTCAAACGAGTCGAACATTGCCGCATTCCGATAATCGCCGGAATTTTCCCGTTTGTTTCGAGCCGCAACGCCGAATTTATGCACAACGAAGTTCCGGGCGTGGTCGTAACTGAGGAAATTTTGGACAGAATGAGAAAAGCCTCCGATATTTCCAAAGAACACGCCCGCGAAGAAGGCTTGTTAATTGCGCGTGAATCGCTTTTGGAAGTCAGAGATTTGATAAACGGCGTGCAGGTTTCCGCGCCGTTCGGCAACGTCAAATATGCTTTGCAGGTTTTTGATGTTTTAGATGAATTTAAAAACAAAAATGATGCGGTGAGCGCGAATTAAAGATGAAAATTACAGTTTTTCCATTATGTTTGGTAACAAATAAAACGGCAAATCAAGAAGATGACGTTTGATGATTTTCAATCGCTTTTTCCTCGCCCTTGATTTCAACTTTTCGGTCTAAAATATCTTCAACATAAATCATTTTTACCATTACAAACACAGCGGCGACGAGCGGAAGTGCCAGCAATAAACCGAGAAAGCCGAAAATTACCGCAAGCAGCAGTTGAGAAGCGATAATCAGCACCGGCGGAATTGAAACGGCACGTTTTTGGATCAATGGCGAAACTATAAAACCGTCGAGATTTTGCACGGCGAGATAAAGAATTGAAACGTAAAGAGCCTGCCCCGGGCTTTGCGCCAAAGCAATTACTACGGCGGGTGCGGCGGCGATAAGCGGTCCGATGTTTGGAATAAAACTCATCAGACCGGCGATAATGCCGAGCGGAATCGCAAACGGAACGCCCAAAAACCACAATCCCAAAAAAGTCAGCGTGCCGTTAATCGCCATCGAAGCGGAAATGCCGAGCAGAAAACTTTTCAGCGTCGAATGGATGACGGCGAGAATTTCCCGCGCCCGCTCTTCACGCTTTTTCGGGACGAGTTTAATAATGCCTTCCTTATATAAATGCTGGCTGAAGGCGAAATAAACAGCGGTCATCAAAATTATTAAAATATTGACGATGACATCTAAAAGAGTCGAGAACATTCCGGTAATACGACCGAAAGTATTTGCCGATTTACCTCCGAGAACAAATTGCGAAGGCGGCGGCATCTTTTCGACTAATTTCCGCCCGAGCGGATATTGCGACAACTGCCGCTGCGCTTGTTCATAAACGGCGGGCAGTTGATCGGTTAAATCTGAAAACTGCCTTTCCACTGAGGGAGCTAAAAACCACACGCTGAGCGCAATCAGCCCGACGATTGACAATAAAACCGTCGCCAAAGCCAAACTATGCGGAAGCGGCGTGTATTTACTTAATGTTTCGCTCAAACTGCGAAAGAAAACCGCCAGCAAAAAACCGGCGAAAACGAGCAAAATCACTTCCGCGCCCTGCCAAAAAACCGCTAATATCAACGCAAATAAGATGATTATCAAAATCTTCTGAATAAAATCGCGGTGCTTGGTTCGCGGCTTGTGCGCCGATTCCTGTGTTAATTGATATGTTTCAATGATTTCCGCCATTACATTTTTATCGAATTATTTAATTTGAGTTGGTTTCTTCAGTTTGCCATTGTTTTAACGATTCGCCGAAATCTCACTTGAAAAAACATAAAAATTCCGTAAGAGAAAAGCCCGACGGCAACCACGCCGAGCAGCCAGACTCCATAAGGCTGTTGTTCGATGGCATCCAACGCGCTGCCGAAATCGCGGACTCGTCCGGCGTTTGACTGCCACGCGGCGTATGCGAGAAAAAAACCGATGATGCAAAAAACAACACCGCGGGCGACGAAGCCGACGATGCCGAACCAAGTTCCCCATTTTTCCTGACTTTCGCTCATTTCCGACAGCTTCCAATTTTCCCGAAATTTAGTTTCGTAAGCGATGTAAAAATGGACGATTCCGATGGTCGCCGCAATCAATGCCGCCAGAGCGACGAGCCATTGACCGAACGGCTGCGCGAGTAGCCACGCCGTCCAGCTTTGCGCCCAAACACCTTCATCAGTTCGCAAGCCGAGAAAAATTTTCACGGCGGAAAAAGATAATCCCAGATAAACCAGACTGATGCCGGCAAAAACGAGGCGGACGGCGATGCCTTTGACATCCGAACCTTTCGCGTCCGTGTCCATCAACGCTTGTATAAATCGCCAAGCGGCGTAACCGATGAGTCCGGCGGCGACGGCGATGAGCAAAATTTGCCCGAACGGAAGCTGCACAATTTCCCGCAATGCACCTTCCGTGCCGCTTGCCGACGTTCTGCCGACGACCGACATTATCGCTAAAACGCCGACCAGCAAATGCACCAAGCCCATTGCCGCAAATCCGACGCGCCCCATCCAAACAATCCACGAACGCTTTTCGCGGACTTTTTCCTTTGCTTTTTCCTTTATCCGATTATTTTCACTCATATTGAGGCAATTTTAATCAATCAACTTACATTTCTGAGAGCTGAACGCGAACCGTCCGCCGATTTTTTTAAAACGCTGAATTCGCCGTTGGTTTCCAGCACGACGGCTTCGATTTCTCCGATTGAGGCGAGACCGTTCGAGCGCATTGCCGCGAGGATTTCCGACTCGGTAACGCGCTCGCGCTTCATCGCGTCGTGTAAAAATTCTCCACTGTCGAACAGTCTTGTCGGTTCGGCTTTGATCAGATTTTTTATCCAATCTATTCTGACCGAAAGCCATGTAATGACGAATTGAAGAAAGATGAGAAAGGAGAAAGCAAACACTCCTTCAGTCAAAGCCAATTCCTTCGACGTAACGACCGCCGCCAATAGTGAACCGAGGGCGATGGTTACGACAAAATCAAAGGAATTCCACTTTGACAAAGTGCGTTTGCCCGAAATTAGCAGACAAATAATCAGCGCGGAATATGCTAAAACGCCGCTTATTGCGATGCGTCCAAATTCTAACCAAGTATCAAAAAACATTTTTTCACCAAAAATCCCTGCGCCGTTTTCGCTTTTTCTAATTATTTCCGTTCCGCAAAGTAAAAACCGTCAATTCCGGGCGGCAGTTAATGCGGATGGGAAAAGTGCTGAAACCGATGCCGCGATTGACATATAAATGATTTCCCGCCTGACCGAAATTATCTATCCAGCCGTCGGCTTTGACTTTTTCTTCGCTGACGAGTGCCATCCACGACCAATTTTCCGTATATGGAATGCGAATCTGTCCGCCGTGCGTATGTCCGGCGAGCGCGAGTGGCGCAGCGTTGGCGGAAAATTCGGCGAATGAATCCGGGTTGTGCATCAAAATTATTCGCGGCGCATTTTCTGGAACTTGCGCCAAAGCACGTTCCGTTTCGGCATTATCAGCATAGAGCGAACCGATGCCGACAAGATATAGAGTCGGATTATTTTCATCCGATAAAGCGAGCGGCACAGCCTCGTTTTCGAGAACGCGCACGCCGGCTTGCGAAAGCATCTGACGGACGGCATTTGCCAGATGTTCATTTTTCACCGAATTAGGATGATTCATTCCGTAATCGTGATTGCCGAGAACGGCGTAAGTCGGAATTCCGGCTTTGATCAGCGGACTA
>JBBPXX010000019.1:0-79377 GCA_038200505.1 Pyrinomonadales bacterium
GAATACAACAAGGTTTCGATTCAGAGTCAGGTTTATACGCCGCGTTGGGTTGTGAAATTTCTGGTTGATAATTCGCTCGGCAAACTCTATCTCGAAATGTTTCCCGAATCGGAGATTAAGGATAAATACAAGATCGCCAATGCTCCGAATGAGCGAATCAGAGAACCGAAACCGATCACGGAAATTAAGATAATTGATCCGGCGTGCGGTTCGGCGAATTTTCTGCTTTATGCCTTTGATCTGTTTTATGACATATATCTCGATCAGATCGAAAACTTCGGGGCGGATTATGACGAACGCGAGATTCCCGAACTGATAATTCATCAGAACTTACACGGAATTGATCTCGATGACCGGGCAACTCAGATCGCTCAATTCGGGTTATACATCAAAGCCAAACGCCGCCGACGCACCGCGAAGATCGAACATTTTAATATTGTTTCTTCCGATTTCTATCTGCCCGATTTCGAGGAAGTCAGAGAACTCTTTGAAACGGACGCACCGCTCAAACCGGAACTCGAAGAGATCGTCAGAGAAGTCTGGACGGATTTGCAGCAGGCTCATAAATTCGGGGCGTTATTGCGAATCGAGGAAAAATTTAACGCCGAATTAGAAAGTACAATCGCAGAATTAAAATCAAGCCCGTTAAATGAATTGGGATATGCGGAAACGATCAGCGATTATTACAAATTCCGCACAAACTTTTTTGACAAACTGCATTCGGCGGTCGAACTTCATAATAAAAATTTCGGCTTATCCTTCCTCAGTTTCAAAACTGCCGATGCTCTCAAATTTCTGGAATTGCTGACTCAAAAATATGATGTTGCCGTTGCCAATCCGCCTTATACGGACAGTTCGGATTTCGGTGCGGAATTGAAAAGTTTTATCGAAGCAAATTACAAAAAGCCGTATAAATTCAACACAAATTTATATGCGACATTTATCAAACGTAATTTTGAATTAACAAATGATTCTGGTTATATCGCATTGATTCATCCGCATACTTTTATGTTTATCAAAACATTTGAAGATGTGCGGAAATTTATGATCGAGAAATCGCATATAGATTTACTGGTTGATTACGGTTTAGACAGAGTAAATCTTTTTGGAACTGGAATTCTTCTTGATGCGACTTGGTATGTTTTGAGCAAACAGAAAAAAAGTGAAGATGGAATTTATTTCAATATCACAGCCAACCAACAGGAAAAACATAAACAGGTTTCTTTTGAAACAGCTATTGATGATTTGCTGAACGATAGAAATAATAATCGTATTTACAAACTCAAACAATCCAAACTCAAAATTATTGAAGGTTCGCCTTTTATTTATTGGATTTCTGATGGATTTCGGGAGAAATTTAAAAAAAACACTTTTGGTGAAATGTCTGATGTCATTAATGGAGTAAAAACAGGCAATAATGAAAAGCTATTACGATTTTGGTGGGAAGTAAATCAAAATCAGATTTCAAATAATTATGAAATAGACAGAAAACCTTGGGTTAAATATGCAAAAGGTGGACCTTTTAATAGATGGTTTGGAAATGTCTGGCTTGTTGTGAATTATTTAAATGAGGGAAGCGAAATCAAGAAGAGTAAAAGTTATTGTCTCCTATCAAAAGAAAATGCGTTTCGACAAGGTATAACTTATTCTGATGCGACCTCAAAAGGCGTTGCGTTCAGAATTATAGAAAATGATGTCTTGTTTGATATGTCAGGTCCAGGAATATTGCCAAAGGATAAAAATGATTTAAATTATGCAATTGCTTTATTGAATACTAATTTAATTTCTTATATTGCGAGTTGTTTGAATTCAACGGTTCACACCCAAACTGGTGACATTAAGAGAATTCCATTTGTGAAGTCGTCGGATAAAATTGAAACTGATATTTCTTCATTATCTTTGCGAAGTATAGAAATCAAAAGACAACTTTGTTCATACCGGATTTTTGAATTAAACTTTAACAAAAATCCGCTTTTAGCTTTCTCGCAATCATCGCTTCAAGAAAGACTTCTCGAATATTTAAATTACGAAAATTCACAGCTTGCTTCTGTCTTGCTCAATGAGGCAATTATCAACGGGCTTATTTTTGAAGTTTATGAATTAAGTCCCGAAGACCGCGAGCAGGTCGAAGCAAAAATGGGCAAACCCGTCGGCGAATTGCCTGTTTTGGTATCAGCGAGAGATGAGTATCTTCAATTACGAAATGGAGACGACGAATTACGAAATGGAGATGACGATTTAAGTTTTGTGGATGATTTTATCCGCGAACTGCCGGCTGCCGATTTTGATGAAGATAAAGTTCAAAAAATAAAAGCCGAATTTGCCACGCTTTATCAGAGCAATAATGATCTCGAAGAATTCTGCATTCGTCATCAGGTAAATCCGATCAATGTTTGGTATTGGTTTCGGGAGAGCCGTGTGATTCCAAAAGGGCGGGCGGGCGAGATCGCTCTGGAGTTTTTAGCCGATGTTTGCCGGACTGTGCTGATAGAAGACGAGGACGGAATCGCTCCGCTCGTCGGTCTGCCCGGCGAAACGGCTCTGCTCGACAGATTAGAGGAAAAATGTTTGTCGCTCGGTTTGACCTCGGCACAGTTTGCCCAACTCGATCAATTATTAAGTCGTCCGGTCAAGGAATATCTGGAACAACACTTTTTCAAAAATCTGAGCGATCATCTCAATCTGTTTATGTATCTGCCGAAAACACCTTTCATCTGGCACTTGACCAGCGGCGGGCATCAAGGTTTTGAAGCCTACATCATCATCTACAAATGGACGCGGGATTCGCTCTATAAACTAAAAACAAAATACATCGCCCGCCGCGTCGAATCCTTAAACTATCGCCTCGCTAACATCGCCCAAGCCGAAACCGCCGCCGCCCAAACCGAAAAGGATTTGATAAATTTGCAGTTACAGGAAATCACCGATTTCACCCGCAAAGTAGATGAACTGATCGCCGAAGACTACAACCCGACGCTCGACGACGGCGTAGGCAAAAACATCGCCCCGCTCCAAAACAAAGGAATGCTCAAAGCGGAAGTGTTAAACTCCGGGCAGTTGAAGAAATATCTGAACGCGGATTGGTAAAAAGTCTTTTTAGTGTCCTTTCGTGTAATTAGTGGAAGAAAAGAATTATCCACGAAATACACTAAAAGACACTAAAAAAGAAGAAAATTAAAATTTATGAGAAAATCTTTTCGTGCCGCTTCGTTTAGTGTGATTAGTGGACAGTAAAAAGATTTTTCCACGAACTACACTAAAAGACACGAAAAAAAGGAAGTTAAATATATGGCGGAATTGATTTATAAAGACGAATCTTACGCGATAGTCGGCGCGGCGCAGGAAGTGTATTATCAACTCGGCACAGGCTTTCTCGAAGCTGTCTATCAGGAAGCTATGGAAATTGAAATGTTTCGCCGCGAAATTCCCTTCGAGCCGCAAAAGCAGTTGTTCATTGATTACAAAGGCACGATTTTGAAAAAAGAGTATTACGCCGATTTCGTCTGTTACGAAAAAATCATCGTCGAACTAAAAGCCGAATCCGCGCTTTGCGGACGCGACGTTTCGCAACTTCTCAATTACCAGAAAGCCGCCAAAATGCGCGTCGGATTATTATTTAACTTCGGCAGCGTCGGCAAACTCGAATGGAAAAGATATGTTATTTGATTTCATATTTTAGTGTTAATTCGTGGATAATAAGAAAGACTGTCCACTAATTACACGAATTAGCACGAAAAGATTTCTATAAATTTTGTTTTTTTAGTGTCATTTAGTGTATTTCGTGGACAGTTCTTTTTTATCTATCCACGAATCGCACGAAACGACACGAAAATTATTATAAGTTTTTAGTCTAATTTAGTGTCATTTCGTGTGATTCGTGGACAGTGTTTTTTTATTTATCCACCAAATACACGAAACAGCACGAAGCCGGAAAAGCATTTCTCGCCGGGATGTAAATAAAAAAAGATGACAGATAATTGGTTTATACAAGACGTTGAAAAACTCCTCGCGCACCGCAACCGCATCGTGATCGTTGATCCGTCGGCGCAGTGCGGTTTTTTGGTTTCTCTGCTTAATAATAAAGAAATCACGGTTTTGAAAACCGACGGCGATTTGACCGAACATTGGCAATTTGTCAAAGAAGAATTATTTTTGCGCTACGAAGCCGAAACCGAACACGCCGAAAAGTCCGTCGTTTTTTATGTTACTCGTCCGCAGGAAAAACTTTCGTTTTTATTTGATTATTGTTTTACGCACGGCTGTTTCGATTTAACAAATCCGGGCGAATGGTTGAAGAAAAAACTTTTCACGCACACGAATTTACAGGTCAGTTTCGATAATCCGATGCTTTTAACCGCCGCCAAATTAGGAATTGGAAAAGATTTGGCGTGGTGGAAAAAGATTTTGCAAAATCTGGAAGACCTCGTAAATCTCGAAGATGAATTGTTGCCGTTTCTCGACGATCCCGAAAATTATCTCGGCGGACTCGAAAAAGATGTCCGAAGACTTTTTGAGGAAAAGATTTGTGAACTGCTCGGTCAACCGTTTATGGAAAAACCCGCTAAAACCTTAGCGGAAGAAGTGGCGAAAAGATTGTTTGACGGCTTGATAAATAACGATGTGAATCCGACTTTGCTCCAGCTTTATTACCGTTGGGCTGACAGCGCGAAATATCAGCCTTCATTAAAACGATACATTCAAAATTACAATTTGAGCGGCGCGGATAATCCTTGGAAAGCGCATTCGGATCATTGTTTCGTCGAATTGGACAACTTCGCACTGCGCCAATTAACCGAAAATTTGCGCGATAAAAATTATGTCGCCGACAAACTCGCCAAGATAAATTTGCGCGTCAAATCCGGCAAAGCCAAATCGTTTGTGCCTTCGTGGTGGCAAAATGTTTTGACGCTTTTGGAATTCGACAGCAAATCGCTCGCATCGTGCGGTAATTTCAATGCGGTGATTGATTTTTATACAAATCATTTCGCGCCGGTTGATCGGGCGATTCGTTATTTGTATATGAATTTTCTGCCGGAAGAAAAGATTATCCGACCTTTGCAGGAACATTACGAAAACTTGAACCACGAACTTTTGGGCAGTTGGTTCGATTACGCTTCCGCTTACAAATCCGATCAGCAAGGTTATCTGGTTACTCTTTTCAAAACGGCGAAACCGAAAACCGCCGTCATCGTCGGCGACGGAATCAGCTACGAGATTGCGAATTTTGTCGCCGCCGAACTGCAATCGCAATGTAATATCGAAAAACAAATAATGCTCGCCGATATGCCGTCGGAAACCGAACATAATATGAGTGCGTTGTATGTCGGAAACGGCGAAGTTATCGCCACCAAAAAAGAAAGAGAAAACCGTCTGTCCGCCGCCGCAGGAAAGGAAATCATTTATCTCGACCTAGAAAAACTACATTACGGCGTGGAAGGCGATTATTTGGTTTTGAGTTACAAAGACATTGATGATGCCGGAGAAAAACTCCAACAAGGCGCGATCAAATTATTCGCCGAAATGGAAAAAGTCTTAAAAGACAAAATCGCTTTATTGCTGAATATGAATTACAGCGAAATTCATCTCGTAACCGATCACGGTTTTGTTTTGACCGGATTATTGGATGAAGCAGACAAGATCGAAGCAAATCCCGGCGGCAAAAAAGATGTCAAAGAGAGATATTTTCGCACGACTGAAAAACAGACGAACGCGAATCTGTTTGAATTTGAAAGACCTTATGGCGAATACAATTATGTTTACGCAGCAAAATCGCACCGACCGTTTAAGTCAAAAGGCGTTTACGGTTTCGCGCACGGCGGTTTTACGCCGCAGGAAATTATCATTCCGAAATTTACGTTCAGAAAAGCGCAGTCTGCATCTTCCGGTTTGCAAGTGGAAATCAGCAACAAAAAAGATTTGGGCGAAGTTACGGGCGAACAGTTTGCGGTAAAATTATCGGCGGAAGAATGCGCTTCGGACTTGTTTTCAACGCAGAGAAAAGTTCAGATTCTGCTGTATGCGGGCGGCGCAAATTACCGGAAAAGCAATATTATTACAATCAAACCCGGCGATGTTCAGTCGCTTGATTTTTCATTCGAGAAACACAAACAGGTCGAAGTGGTTTTGATTGATACGGAAACGAAACAGCAAGTTGATAAAGTATTGATAAAACAAACAAATCTCCGCGATTTGGGAGGTCTTTTATAAAATGATCATATTAGATGAATTGGATAAAAAAGCATTGGAGCATTTTCGCGGCTTTGTCGTCAAAAAAGACCTCGTTGGAATCATCAAAGGCGGCGCGAATGTTCCGGCGTTCGTCCTCGAATATCTGCTCGCCAACACCTGCAGCACCGAGGACGAAGAAAAAATTAAGGAAGGCATCGAAAACGTCAAAAAAATTCTGCACGATCATTATGTCAACCCTGAAGAAAGCAGTCTGATTCAATCGAAACTCCGCGAACGCGGACGCTACACGATCATTGACAAAATCTCGGTTGATCTCGATCCGCAGCGCGACCGATATTGGGCGACCGTCAGCAACAGCAATATGCGGAAAGCCAATATCAGCGACGATCTGGTGAGAAAGCACGAAAAGGTTCTGCTCGGCGGCATTTGGGCGATTATCGAAATGGAATACGATCCGCTGATTACCATCGGCAACACGGTTTATCCGTTCGTCGTGCGCGACATCAAGCCGATTCAGCTTTCAAGTTTTGATAACGATAAAATTGTCGAAAAAAGAAAAGAATTTTCCAAACAAGAATGGAAAACTTTGCTGCTTAGAAGTGCCGGATATGAACCCGAAAGTGAAGGTTTTGACGAGCGCAAATTAAATCTTTTGCTCTCGCGCTTGATTCCGTTGGTTGAAGCAAATTTTAATATGGTCGAACTCGGTCCGCGTTCTTCAGGGAAATCTTATGTTTATAAAGAACTCACGCCTTACGCGATTTTAATTTCCGGCGGACAAGGCACGGTTGCGAAACTTTTTGTCAACAACACGACGGGCAGAGTCGGAGCAGTCGGCGAATGGGACGCGATCTGTTTTGACGAAAGCACCGACAAACTTTTCAAAGACCGCGACGCGATTCCGCTGATGAAAGATTATATGGAATCCGGTTCGTTTTCCCGCGCCGGAAAAGGCGGCGAAATTACGGGACAGGCTTCGATTATCTTAAACGGCAATATCAATCAGCCCGTCGAAACCGTTCTGCAAACATCGCATTTATTCAGCCCGCTTTCCGATGAAGTAAATTTTGACACGGCTTTTCTCGACCGAATAAATTTCTTTTTGCCCGGTTGGGAGATCAGTAAATTCAGTCCGAAAAACTTCACCAATCATTTCGGTTTTAGCACAGATTTCTTCTCCGAAACTCTCAAAGTCCAACGCAAATTTACTTACACCGATGCTCTGGATAAATACTTCACGCTTGGCGCACATCTCAAACAGAGAGATTCAAAATCCGTTCGTAAAACTATTTCAGCATTTATCAAACTTCTGCACCCTGACGGTAATTACTCAAAAGACGATATTCGTGAATATCTGGTTTTTGCGATGGAAATGCGCCGCCGCGTTAAAGAACAGTTAAAACGCATCGGCGGAATGGAATTTTGGGACACGAATTTTTCATACATAGACAAAGAAACACAGGAAGAAATCTTCGTCGGTTTGCCGGAAGAACGCGGCTCGGCATTAATTGAAAGTAATCCGCTGCCGCCGGGAACTTGCTACACGGCAACCAGCGACGGCGAAAATGTTGCGCTCGTCAAGGTCGAAGTCGTCGCTCTCAAAGGTTCGGGAAAATTAAATATCACCGGCACGAGTTCGCAGGAAGTTAAGGAAAATATCAAAAACACCTGCAATTATCTACGCGCCAACGAAAAATCAATCTTGAATGAACAGCATTCCTTAAACGGTTTTGATTTGAATATCCAGATCAGCAATCTACTCGGCGCATACATCAGCGGCGGAATCGGTGCGGCTGTTTATGTTGCTGTCATTTCAGCAATTTACAAAAAGAATCTGAAATCCGGTTTCGGAGTATTGGGAAACATTTCAATCGGCGGAGCAATCGAAAGAGCTTCAAATTTCGCCGATAAAACCACACTGCTTTCCGAAAACGGTGCCAAAACAGTTTTAGTGCCAATGGAAAATGTCGCTGAAATCGCCACCTTGCCGACAAGCATTTTAGGAAGAACAGATGTGCCGTTTTACGGAAATACGCAAATGCTGCTTCAAAAATCAGTATTGAATGAATAAAATAACATTGGAAAATAATTTTTCCGATTTTCCGATTTTTTATTCATTTAATTAACAGGAGAGTTTTGATGACAACGCGCGAAGCAGACTCGACCGATATAAAACCATTAACGAAACGAACAAGACAAGGCGAACTTTACATTCGTCGGGCGGATGCCGAACTGCAAATTGAAAAGGTGTTGACGCTTGAGAAGCCGCAAGTTTTGGAAATGCTCGGCGTGGGAAATCGAAAGGACGAAGCGGATTATCTGCTTGATGAAACGATTGTTTATCTGTTTCGTGAGACGCGGATTTCAAAAGATGATGAGCTTTTTAACCGGATTTATATTGAACTCAACCGGCGCATCTGGAAATTATTTTTGAAATTTCGCGCTTCCTTTAAGAATAAATCGGATTTTGAAGATTTCGGACAAAAAACGGAAATGGCGATTTTGAGAAAACTTCTTGATACGGATTTGGACAGAGCGGATTTCGCGCAGGTGCAGTTTGGTTCGTTCGTCATCTCGGAAGCAAAATCCGTTTGGAAACAAAATTTAGCCGCCGTTAAGCGAGATCAAGAATTTATCGAAACGCCACGCGAAAATGATGATGAAACGGGCGCAAATGGACTTGAAAATTTAGCTTTCAGAGATATTTCCGATGAGCAGAAAATGATTATCAGAGAAGGTTTGAGCAAATTATCAATGGAATATCAGACGGTCGCCGCGATGATGCTCGACGGTTTTCAGATTGAAAGCAAGGACGAAAATGAATTGACGATCAGCAAACATCTCGGCGTTAGTTCGCGGACGATTAGAAATTGGATCAAGGAAATGCGCTCGACTCTTGCCGATTACAAGGGAGAAACAAAACGATGAACGAAATAATTTTAACCGACGTTTTGGAAGAATACGCGCTCGCCGCGCCGCACGGATTCGATCAGGAAATTTTGCGGCGAATGTCGGAAAAATATCCGCAATTTGCTGATGATCTGCAAGATTTCGCCGCTACCCGCGCCGTTCTCAAATATACGCCCGAAGCGGAAACATCCGCCGAAGACGAAGCACGTTACCGCCAAATCGGAATGGAAAATCTGCGTTCAGTGTTAAGCGAAAACGCCGCGTCGCTGGAAAGTCTGACCGACGCGGCAAAAGCTAAAGGTTTAAACCGCACGAAATTCGCCGCCGCGCTCGGGCTTAGTGTTTCGTTGGTTCAGTATCTCGAAAAACGGCGGCTCGATTTTGCGACGATTCCGAAAAAAGTTATCGTCAAAGTCGCCGAAGTTTTGGAAACCGGCGAAACGATAGTTGCAAATTATCTTAATCAATCGGCGGTCAGTCCTGTAAATGCAAGTTTTAAGGCGGCGGAAAGACCGGAAGAACTAAACCCGAAAAGTTTCGCCGAAGCCGTCCGCGAAGATCAGCAATTATCAAACGAGGAAAAACAATACCTGCTCGAATTGTAAATTACAAATTGATCGGCGGCTGGAAAAACGGCAAAAGTTTGGTATATCAAATAATCCGAAATCTAAAATCCAAAATCTAAAATCACTATGTCTCACTGGCAAAAAATCCGCGATGCCGCAATCAATTTAAGACACGAAATCTGCGCGGCATCAAAACTCGACCAAGACGAATTGATTCCGGCGATTGATTTTGTCAATCGTGCCGCCGAATATCTCGAACTCGATCTGATTCCCGAACATCCCGCATCGAACAATCTGCTGAAAGCATCAGCCGTTTTGGAAGATGATTGCCTGTATTTCAACAATCATCTGAAAAAATGGTATAAAGCATTTTGCATCGCGCACGAAATCGGGCATCACCGTCTGCATCATCAAAGCGTTCACTGCACGCGGGAAGAAATCAGCGAATCGGCGGGCGAAACGGAATCGGCGAATTCGGTAACGGAAAAAATCGTCGGCTACGGTGCGGGAATGCGGCGCGAACGTGAAGCCAATCTTTTCGCGCTCGAGTTTTTGCTGCCTTCGGACGTGATTAAAAAACTCTATTCGGAAGAAAATCTCAACGCGCGGCAGATCAGCGAAAAAGTCGAAATGCCAATCGAAATTGTGGCGCGTCAACTTTCCCGCGCACTGCTCGTGCCGTCGGGCGAGAAGGAAATCGAAGCTGCAGAAACGATCAAACACGAACTCGACGAAAGCCAAAAACGCGCCGCCGAAATCGTGAAATGTCCGACGCTCGTTTACGCCGGACCGGGAACGGGCAAAACGCAAACGCTGACGCACCGCATCGCGCATTTAATTGGACGCGGCATCGAGCCGAAACGTATTTTGGCTCTCACCTTTTCCAACAAAGCGGCGGAAGAAATGCGCCACCGGATCGGCGTAATCAACGAAACTGCCGCCGCGCAAATTCAGGTGATGACGTTTCACGCTTACGGTTTCGATATTCTCCGTGCGTTTTGGGTCGAAGCCGAACTCGAAGTGCATTCAAATCTGCTCGATAAAATTGACGCGCTGCTGCATCTCGAAAAAAATCTGCACGTTTTACAGCTTGAACATTATCAAAATCTTCATCAGCCGACGCAGAATCTCGCCGCAATTCTGGGTGCGATTTCACGCGCTAAAGACGAACTTTGTGCGCCGGAAGAATATCGCAAACTCGCCGAAAAAATGGTGACAAAAGCGAAAGATTCAAGCGACGATGAAGCGATCACGAAGGCGGAAAAAGTGTTTGAAACCGCCCGCGTTTATGAGTATTATGAAAAGTTTCTGCGCCGCGAAAAACTGCTCGATTTCGGCGATTTGGTTTATCGCGCCGTGCGGCTTTTGCAGGAAAATGAAGCGGTAAAAACAGAAGTTCGCGCCCGTTACGACGCGATTTTGGTGGACGAATTTCAGGATGTCAACCGCGCTTGCGGCGTGCTTTTGAAGGAAATCGCGGGCGACGGGCAAAATTTGTGGACAGTCGGCGATTTGCGGCAGTCAATTTATCGCTGGCGCGGCGCATCTCCGGCAAACATCAATCTGTTCGGCGAAGATTTTCCCGGCGCGGAAACTGTTTCGCTCGAAACAAATTATCGTTCGCGCACGGAAATCGTCGAAACATTTTCCGCTTTCGCCGGAAAAATGCAGACCGGCGCGAGCGAAGAAGTTTTCAGCGAATGGCAAGCAAATCGCGGCGCGGCGCGAGATGATGAAAAAACGAGCGTGAAATTCATCATCGCTGATTCACTCGAAACCGAGGGCGCATTTATCGCCGAACGCATCGAATATTTACGGACAAGTGAAAATTTGCAGTATAAAGATTGCGCGATTATCTGCCGGACGCATTCGCAATTAAATAAATTCGCCAAAATTTTAAGCGCGAAAAACATTCCCGTTTTTTATCTCGGCGAACTGTTCGAGCGCGAAGAAATCCGTGATCTGCTCTCTCTTCTTGATCTGAAAGTTTCCAAGAACAGTCATTCTTTAATTCGCGTCGCGCAGTTTCCCGAATACAAAATTCCGCTCGCCGACAGCCGCAAAATTATTGCCGCGCAAAAGGAAAATAATCAGACATTTGCGGAAGTTTTGCGCGATGAAAATTTTTTAGATTGTCTTTCAGAGCAAGGCAAAATTAGCGCGAAAAAACTCTTAAATCACTTGAATTCATCGCCGACCGACATTTCGGCGTGGAGTTTCTTGGCGCATTATCTGTTTGGCGAAAGCGCGTATTTAGAAACTTTATTTGCTGAAAATGATGTCAACAATCAATCAAAAAGACTAGCCGTTTACCAATTTTTGCGGCTCGCGCAAAGTCTCGAAGAAAGATTTTCACACGGTGAAAAATCGCCGATTGAAGAGCTAATTATTTACGTCAAAAAACTCGCGCATTTTAACGAAGACAAAAACTACGCGCAGATTCCGACCGAAGCTGAAAATCTCGATGCCGTCCGGCTTTTAACCATTCATTCGGCAAAAGGTTTGGAATTCCCCGCCGTCTTTTTGCCGTATTTGGGCAAAGGAAAAATCCCTTCAAGCCGCAAGCCGCAGATTTGCCCGAATCCCGATGAAATGATCGCGGGCGACGCGGATTTTCACGATGCTGAAGAGGAATGTCTGTTTTTCGTCGCACAATCGAGAGCGCGTGATTTTCTGTATTTGTCCCGCGCGAATGATTATTCAAAAAATCATTCGCGTTTTCTCGAAATGCTCGAAGAAGTTTTGCCGCCGATACAAATGATCGCCGGGGAAAGTGAAAAAATTGAATCGCCGATTCCTGAAAATACAGACGAAACGGCGCGTCGAAATTTTTATTCAGCCGAACTCGAACGCTATATGCGCTGCGGGCGCGATTATTATTACACTAATGTTTTGGGCTTAAAGGCGGCGGGCGACAAATCAATTTACGTCAAATTTCACGGCTGCGTTTACGACACGCTGCGGTCGCTGCAAACGATGCGGCAGATGAATAATATCGAGTTAAACGAAACCGTCGCGCTCGAAAGATTAAATGAATTCTGGCAGGCGGCGGAAATTGACGCACATTCTTACGCGCCGATTTACCGCGCCCGCGCCGAAGAAATCGTCCGCCGCATTTACAGTCGAATCGAAAATTCAGCCGTCGTTTCTCCCAATGAAATCGTCCGCCCGACTTACGAAGTAAAACTCGAAAACGGAACGGTCAAAGTTCATCTCGATGCCGTCGAAATCATCGAAACGGACGGCGAAAAAACTGCCGTCATCCGCAAATACAAAACCGGCAAATCTCTGAAAAAACCGGCGACCGACGATGCCGACGTGCTGATGAAAGTCGCCGTGCAGAATAATTTTCCGCAAATTCAAGCCGCGCTTCACAAAATTTATTTGAGCGACGACGAAACACGGGAAATTTCGATCACCGAAAAAGTTATCGCCAATCGTCTGAAAAAATACGAAGACGCGATTGAAGGAATTAATAATCGAATCTTTGAACCGTCGCCGTCCGACAGCAATTGTCCGCATTGCCCGCATTTTTTTATTTGTCCGAGCGGTTCATAAATCTACTAAACCACTCAAATTAAACAATTTACACATCAGCCGAAAATAATTTAACAATTTTCGGCTTTTTCATTTCCGATTCTCTGCTCTCTCGTTCATTTCTTTTATGCGAAGCGAAATCAAACGCTTTTTGCTAAGGAGAAAAAGAAATGAAACAACAAAAATTAACCTTCAATCAAATCTGCGCGAAAGAGGAAAAAGATAATTCGGAAAAACTGATGAGCAAAGCGCGACTCGCCAATCGTTTGGCAAAGCGCGTCCGTGGTAATCAACGACAAACGGCGTATGCGGTCAAATCCGGCGCACTTTCTTCGCTCGTCCATAAAATGCCTGCACTTTTGGATGTTCGCAAGGATATTATTTTGACCGATTTTGTCGTCGTCGAGCTGAAAAACACGAATGTCGGTCTGCATTTTCCGATTAGCAGTCTTTAAGCTCATTTACATATTCAGGAGAGTCTAAAAATTATGAAAAAAAGAATCATTACCATTGATATTGAAACGCTGCCGACGAGCGAGCCGTTTGAATCGAAACTGTTTTGGGAAACCGAAGAAGAATTCAGAAAAACCGCCTGCGACGCGAATCTCGGCAGAATTTTGTGCATCGGCTATGCGGAACAAAATGAAAACGGACAAATCATCAAACACGGCTGTTTCGGCTATCGAACGGAAACGGGCGATTTCGAGCCGGACGAGGCGATAATTTTAGCCGAATTCTGGCAATATTTGAGCGGTTTCGACACTTACAACGACCTGATTATCGGTCATAACATTCTGGATTTCGATCTGCCGTTTATCGTCCAGCGTTCGATTATCAAAAATGTTCGTCCGACGGTGAATTTTTATTTCGGCAAATACCGAAAAACACCAATTTTTGACACGATGCGCGAATGGGATTGCTGGAAATGGGGCGATAAAACTTCGCTCAAGAAACTCGCCTTCGCGCTCGGCTTGGAAAACCCGAAATCGGACGATATTGACGGCTCGAAGATTTACGACGCATTTTTAGACGGAAAATTTGAAGAAATTTACAAATATTGTATGCGCGATGTCAAAACGACGCGCAACATCTGGCGGCGAATGAGTTTCGAGTTTCCCGCAGTTAAAGCGGCAACTTTATCCAAAGATGAAACTCTGGCACTCGCGGTTTGAAACAAGTTTAGACTTCACGTCTCACCAAAATTGTCGTCGGCTGTTCTCACACCTCACCGCGCTTTTGTTCGGCGGCGGAATTTTTCAAACAGAAAAATTTTCGCCGCCGACCTGAGCGGGACACGAAACAGATTCTGTATTGATCGTTGATTCTGATACTGAATTGTCCTTTGCGATTGCCTTTTAACGCTTCTATCTTTCTTTCATCAGCGGAAAGATCGTATAAATCGTCAACGAGCGCGTCAATCTGCGCGTCGAGATTGTCGCAAATTCAAATTAAAATTTTTCGCCGCAAAATGAACAAACTTTTAACTTTTCGGGCGAAAGTCGTTTTGGAATATAACATTTATTGACAGACCGGCAATTGCGGCAGTTTTGCCTTTTTTCGATCAAGGCATCAAATTCGATTTCTTCAGTCCATTTGACACAAGTTCCGTCGCCTTCGTTTTTAGCTGTCAGACAAGCCGTTTCAGCGTGTTCCAACAAATCGCTGAAACTTGTTTTGCCATCGCTGACGGCATAACCAAAACTCATTTTTGTTTCGAGAGATTTCTTTTTGTAGGAAAAAGTCACCGACGCGAAAGACGAAGTTTTCGAGAGGAATTTTTTGAGCTGAGATTGATTGAGCAAAATAACGAACTCATCGCCGCTTTGCCGAAAAGCTCTGGCTTTTATCAGGGCAACCAGTTCCGCTTGAATTATTTCGCCAACTTTTCTGATAGCGAGGTCTCCGGCTTCATGCGAATGATTTGTGTTAAATAATTTGAATTCGTTAAGGTCGCCAAAAACGATAACGTCAAATTTGCTTCGCCCTGCATCAATTAAAATCACTTCCTTATTCAAAGCCAGCGCATTTTCGAGCGGCGTTTTGTCGTCGGTAAAAGCGACTCTATTTAGTTGTTCGATTGCTTCGGTTAAGTTCATTGCGGCGTGGATTGTTTATCAAGCGTAAAACTTTCGGAAGCGCGGACACAATCAGACTGCCGTAAAGCCAATCATCGCGGTCGTCATCAGAAAGGTCAAGGTTGTCAGGCATTACGGTTTCAACCGTCCAAAAAGCGTTTGGTGCATAACTGAATGTTACCTTGACGGCTCGCGGGGCGCGATAAAAGAAAGCCACTTCCAAGCCTTTTTGTCTGAAATATTCGCGGACGGCAAATTCGAGCGGCTGTTTCTGATTTGCCAGAATCGCGCCGCCCGCGCCGCCCGCCAAAGCCGCCTTCCAATCATTCGTCAAAAATCCGAGCGCAACCGCGCCAAGAATTGCGCCGGTCGCAGCATCGCCTAACACCGGACGGGGCGGCAAACCTAAAATCTTCTCTGTCGGGTCGGAATTCATAAATTAATTATAACACTGTCAAAAACAATCTACTAAAATTTAACTGTTTTCGATTATCTTTTTTTCATCGGCGGTCAAATCGTATAAGTCAAAAACCAGCTCATCAATCTGCGTGTCGAGCGAAGAACAATAACGCTCGTAGAAAGTTTTGTCTTTATCGGTTTGCGCGGCTGAAAGCTGTTTTTTCGCTTCGAGCATCTTTGCAGCCAGTTCAACTATTTTATCGTGCGCCGCTTTTTCTTTCGGTTGGCTGAAATCTATTGTACGGATTGGAAATCCTTCAAGATATTGACCAAAGAAACGCAAATAAATCTCGCCTTTTCCTTCTAAACCTGCACAAGTTAAAGAAAAATAAAAAAATCCGAGTTTTGAATTTAACAAAGCCAAAAGATAAAGATCATTTTTAGGAATAAAATAAGTTGTATTTGAGCCAAAATGTCCGTCTAAGTCCAAAGCAAAACGAGTTGTAGTAGAAATATCTGGAAAGATAATTTTTGGACTTTCCATATAAGGCGCAAATTTTAATTGTGGTTGCTGTAATTCATACCAAGCCTGTTTGGTAGCGCGTTTATTCAATTTATCTTTGAATGGTTCAAGATGTTTTTTTACGGCTGGAAATTTTTCGATTTTAATGCCGTGATAAGTGTAAATAAGAAATTGGTTTTTGCTTTCGATTTGATAATGCCTAACATCGCGCCCGTTAAGAAATGGTTTAATAATTTCGTCGGCTTCGGGATTTTCTCTGAGAATTTCAAGTCTTTGTCCGGCATCAATTACAAATGCTTTAGTTAAACCTGATTTAACTCCCATACAAATATTTCCGTTGCAATAATCGTTTAATGAAACAAAACGCGATTTCAGAGAATCAAGTAGTTCGTTGCTTTCATTCTGACTAAAGTTCCAAATTTCTTTGTGCAAAGAATTATTTGGAATTTGATAAGTTGAATCTTCAATCGCCGTTGAAACTGAAAATGAACCGCTTTGTAAAGATTTGAACTTCTCAATATCCAAAGGCGGCGCGTAAACAGTTGATATTTCAGTTCCGTTCTTTGGTGAAGTTATCAAAATTACCGTTCTGACGGTTGCACCAAGAAAAACAGGCAAACCTGCAAAATCAATTACTTGCTCAACATTTGTGTTTTCGGCTAAATATTCGCGTAAAGGTTTTCCGTAATTTGCCCGTAAAAATTTGTTTGAAACAATTACGCCGTAATATCCATTTTTATTTAATAGTTTATTGGCTTGTTCAATGAAATAAGAATACAAATCAGACCTTTCATCGTGTGAATCAAATCTGTTTTTCAAATAGTTTTTGATCGGCTTAAAAACTTCCATTCGCACATACGGCGGATTGCCGACAATCGCATCAAAGCCGCCTTTTTGAAAAACTTCGGGAAAAGTTGATTGAAAATTCATCGGATTCAGTTGTTTGAGTTCGCGCGTGTCAAATAACATTCCGTCCATTATGTCGTAATCAATCAGCGAATTGCCGTGAACGATATTTTTATTAAGCGACGGCAAAAGCTGTTCGCGGAAACCTGATAAAAATTGCTGTTTGGTGGCGGTCGTTTCCTCTTCGAGCAATTTGAGATAAAGCGACAACTGCGCGACTTCGACGGCTTGCGCGTCCAGATCAACGCCGTAAATGTTGTTTAATAAAATCTCGCGTTTGTAGTTTATTGTTAATTGCAAAACGCCTTCAATCGTTTCGCGGCACAAACCGTCTTTGACGGCTTGGGCGCGGCGCGTTTTGTTTTCCGAAAACCATTCGACGTGATAGGCAATCAGATAATCGAAAACGCCGAGCAGAAACGAACCCGAACCGCAGGCAATATCGGCAAAACGCATTTCGGTGATTTCTTCCGGCTCTTTCTTTTCGATCAATTTGCCAATGGTATTTTCGACAATGTAACGCACGATATATTCCGGCGTGTAATAAACGCCGCCCGCTTTGCGAACTTCCGGTTTATCTTCAATCGTCGCGCGTTTGTCGGTGGCGACGATGGTTTTGCCTAAGAAACGCTCGTAAATACTGCCGAGAATGTGAATCGGAATTACGTTGAAATCATACGGCGAATTGAAATGTGATAACCAATCGCGCGTCTGTTCAAAAGCGCGTGCGTCGGGCGCGAAATCCGGCGCGTCGAGAACCGAATGCGAACGAAAAAGCGTTCCGTTATAAATAGAATTCAAGCGCGGCATTTCACCGATAAAATCACGCCACGCGCTGCCGCTCTTTTTCCCTAAATTATCAATCACCGAATCCGGTTCAACCAATTTATCTTCCAGAAATCGCAGAAAAACCAAACGATCTAACGTGCGCTGTGTGATTTCGGTCAATGTTTCGCCGTCTAATTCGGCATTGCGGTTTTTGAACGCTTTCGCTAAAACAACTCTTTGCTCATCGAGTTCGGATAAAAATTCTTCGTCCATCGGCTGAATAATCGAAGTATTAAAAAGTTTCGATTGCCTCGCGCCGCGTCCGCCTTTCAAACTTTTGGCGAATGTTCCGAGCGAATCATTTACCACCGCTTCACGCGAAAACAGATAATAAATTTCCCCGAATTTTTCTTCGTCGGCAAAATCCGTGTATTTGTAACTCTTTTCGCGGATAATTCGCTGCATTGCCGTTTCGATAGTTGGTTTATAGCGCGAATCCAAAACGAGAAACTGCTCAAAATCCGTCAAAACAGAAATCGGCGTATTTGAATTCCAACCGTAACGAATCGCCTGAAAACAATCCTGCGCGTTTTCAAGCTGTTTTGACGGCTTTTTCGCTTCCGCCATAAATCTGGCTTGCGTAAAATTCGGCGCGGTGTAAAAAGCATAATCGGCGCGTTTGCCTCTGCCCTGCACCATTACAGACTTTTCGATTTTAACTTCTCTTTCGTAAGGATTTTGATTTTCGTGATGATAAACATCCCAACCGAGCGCGACGAAAAATTTATCGAGAAAATCTTGGCGAACTTCCGCCTCTTGATATTTCGGTTTGAGATATTCGTCTATGTGTTGATGGAAGTTATCAACTAACTTTTTAACTTCGGTAAATGAGTCTGTGAATGTTTTGGCAATCATAATTTTTAACCGGCGTGATAAAAAATTATACGGCAATTTTCTTACTTTCCGATACAGAAAGTGGAAAAAATTCGTGTGAGCATATCTTCCGTCGTCGTTTCGCCCGTGATTTGTCCGAGATAGAGAAGCGCATTGTGCAAGCCGATTAAAATAATTTCTTCACTCATTTTTTCGTCCATTAACTGCAATGACGTTTCGATTTCGGATTTGGCGCGGAGCAGTAAATCGTTGTGCCGCGCGTCGGTGATGAGAAAACCGGCGTTGTCAATTTCGTGCGCGGAAAAGGGTGCCACAATCGCTTTTTGCAGTTCGTCCAGATTTTCACCTGTTTTTGCCGAAATATGCAGAACATTCGGGTTTTCGTTGAGTTCAATTTTTGACTGCTCAAGATCGTTTTTGTTGACGGCGACAATATGCGGTAAATCTTCGATTTGAGCGAAAATTTCTTTATCTTCGGCAGTTAATTCTTCCGAACCGTCGAGTAGAACGACGACCAAATCGGCATCCGCCATTGCGCGGTGCGAACGCTCAACGCCAATGCTTTCAACCATATCGGAAGTTTCACGAAGCCCCGCCGTATCAATCAGCGAAATCGGAATGTTATTGATTGTAAAAGTTTCGCGCAGTTGGTCGCGTGTCGTTCCGGCGATTTCCGTAACAATTGCTCTTTCGTGTCCGAGCAAAGCATTAAAAAGACTCGATTTGCCGACATTCGGACGACCGACGAGCGCGACTTTTAAACCTTCGCGGAGGAGTTTTCCGGCTTTGAAGGTTGAAGCTATTTTGCTTGTTTCACCAGCAATTTTGAGAAGTTTTTCTTTGATAATTGCCGTCTGAAAATCCGGCAGATCGTCTTCGACAAATTCGAGTGTGGATTCCAAAATGACGATAATGTCGAGCAAATCGTCTTTTAACGGCTGTAATTCATTGGAAAGTTCGCCGCGCAATTGACGAACCGACTGCCGCGCCGACGCGACGGATTGCGCGTCAATCAAATCACGAATCGCTTCGGCTTGGCTCAGATTCATTCGTCCGTTTGCCAGAGCGCGAAGCGAAAATTCGCCCGCGTCAGCCATTCGCGCATCGAGTTTTAAGCAGAAATCTATGATTTGCCGCAAAATGACGGGCGAACCGTGTCCGCTGATTTCGATGACATCTTCGCCGGTGAACGAATTCGGTGCTTTGAAATACGTGATGAGAGTTTCGTCGAGAACTTCGGCAGATTCGAGATCGTAGATTTTTTTTAGCGAAGCAAAATGCGATTCCGGTGAAAAATTTTCATCTCGGATGAGTTTTCGTACAATCCCCAGCGATTCCGCGCCGCTCAAACGAATCACGCCGATTCCGCTGCGTCCGGTCGGCGTTGCCAATGCAATAATCGTGTTCATAAATAATTTACAGGGATAGCAGGATGAACAGGGATGAGAATTTTAGAAAAAATTGATTTATCCTATTTATCCAGTTATCCCTGTAAATTGATTTTATTTCAACTTTATCTGAAGCCGCCGATCTCTGCCTTGTCCGACTGATTCGGTCATCAAATCTTCTTCCTCTTTTAAAGTTAAATGAATCAAGCGGCGTTCCGTCGAGTTTAAAACACCGAAGGTGAACGGGCGATCATTTTTGCGAACCTGTTGAGCGGCGAAACGCGCCATTGCTTGCAGTTCGGCTTTGCGCGACTGCCGGAAACCGTCGGCATCGCAGACGAAACGGTGTTCGCGGTCTAATTCTCTGCCATAGATTTGAAACAGCAAAGTTTCAAATGCGTCAAGCATTTCGCCGTTTTCGCTCAGTAAATAATGGACATCTTCGCCGTTCAGATTCAAAATACAGCCTTCGTCCGTCCATTCGGCTGACACATTTAAATCAAAGCGCAAATCGGTTACGATTTCGTTCAAAAACTTTTCGGCTTGCTGGCAAATTTCTTTCATAATTTCGTGAATCACTTTTGTTCGTAAATCGTGAATCGTAAATAGATTATACGAACAAAAACAAAATTTCTATTAAATAACCAAGTTTTGCAGATAATATCTTAAAACGATTCACGATTTACGATTTACGATTTACGAAGTTGAAAGTTTTACTTTCTTCGCGTTTTTCGGCACGGTTTCGACAACTTCGGTGGTCGGCGGCTCAGTTGGTTTATTCACTTTGTTAATGATTATCTGCTGAACAAAGCTGACGACGTTGCCGAAAAGCCAGTAAATTAATAAGCCAGCCGGCGCGCTCCACATAATCCAGAGCATCATCACGGGCATAAAGTACGTCATCAATTTTTGCTGTGTCTGCTGTTCGGGCGTGATGGCGGCGGCTTGCGGCGTGAACTTCATCGAAAGAATCATCGAACCGGCGAAAAGAAATTCGAGAAAATGGAACGGATCGCCCGCCGACAAATCGGGCAGCCAGAGAAACGTCGCCTGCCGAAAACCGAGCGAAATCGTAACCGCCACATACAGCGCGAAAAGCAGCGGAAATTGCAGAACCATTGGCAGACAGCCGCCAATCGGCAGCGCGTCTTTCGTCATCTTTAACTGTTCCATCTGCAATTCGCGCATTCGCGGGTCGTCTGCCGGAACGCCCTTCTTTTGCATTTCCTTTAATCTTTCCTGCAAATCCTTCATTTTAGGCGCGTTTGCCGCCGATTTTTTGAAGGATTTCGACTGATACCAGCGAAGCGGAAAGAGCAGAGAATAAAACAAAAGCGTAAAAACTATGATGGCAACGCCGTAATTATTTGTTAAATTATATAGAAAATTCAAACTGTAAAGAATCGGTACACCGAGCGGTTTCGTTATAAATCTGAACCAGCCGTAATTTACCAAATCTTCAATGTCTATCGGTCTTCCGACCGCGTTTGTCAGGATCGTATTGTAATCGGAAAGCGCGAAATAATCCTTTGTTCCGGTGTAAATTCTCGTCGTCGAACCGTCGGTTGTAATCGGAACATAAGCCGTTATCAAATGGCGTGTTTCTTTCGTCGTCGCGCTCCGCGTTACCCAACTGAAAATTCCGTTATAAAATGGTGCGGTTTCGACTTCGTATTTTGTGGCGTGATATTCAAGTCCGCTCAACTTTTGCGCGGGAATCGCCGTCATCGTAAAATATGTATCGGCAACTCCAGCCCAATCAACATCGCCGCTGACTGCCAAACTTCCGTCGGTTTGGTCGCCCGTTACCAAACCCGTTCCGAGATGGCGGTCAACACTGCCGTTCACAAAGGCGACACCTTCGGGTTCGATGTGATAATAATTGTGGTGCGGAATGGCTTGATCGCCGAGACTTGCGCCGATCAGAAGTTTCGTGTTCGGTATGACCTGACCGTTTTTGGTCAATTTAACTTGTAAATCCGTAATCGAACTGTCCGCGCTGAAAGTGAACGATTTTGTAACTTCGATGCCGGTAGCTTCGTCTTTCAAAACAAAGTCAATTTGTTTTGATTGTCCCGCGCTGAGTTCAATATTCTCTTCATCAACGGAAACCTGATAGTTTCGCTGATTTAGTAAAGTGTCGAGATTCGGGTCGCCCGTCGAAAGCCGAAACGGAATTTCGCGCGGACTCCGTTTTAAGGATTCCTCAGAAATTAATTGGAGCGGTTTTTCGTTTTCTTTGTTTGAACCATCAGCGTAGAGGAGTTTTCCGTCGGGATTTTTCTGCGAAATGTTTTTTATCAAAATCCAACTCGTCGCCAACGCGCCTTTTGAATCCAGTTTCGCCTGATAAAGAGGTGTTTTGATCGTTATTTCTTTAGACGGCGTTGCGTCCGGCGTTTCGGCAATTGCTTGCTGAGGTTGAACTTGTTGCGGCTGAGTCGGCTGTGTTTCGGCTGACGGTGTTGCAGTTGCGGTTGTTTGCGCCGTATTTGCCTCGTCGGTTAGAGGTTTTTTCGGCATAAAGAAATACTGCCAGCCGAAAAAGAACGCCATCGAAAGCGTTACAGCCAAGAAAAATCGAAGTTGCGTGTTCGGTTTATTATCGCTCATCTTTGTTAAGTCCAATGTCCAGAGTCCAAAGTCTAAATCCGAAGTTTAATGTCAAAAGACAAATGACTTTGGACTTTGGACTTTAGACTTTGGACTCATTTAACCGGATCGTGTCCGCCTTTGCAGAAAGGTTGACAGCGTAAAATACGTTTTGTTCCCAGCCAAGTTCCGCGCAATGTGCCGTATTTTTCGACGGCTTGTTTTGCATATTCGGAACAAGTCGGCGTAAAACGGCACGAAGGCGGCAAAAAAGGCGAAATCCACGTCTGGTAAAGCCGCAAAAAATCTAATACTAAAAACTTCATTTTGCTTTTGCTTCGACGCTTTTTTCGCCTTGCTTTAATTTATGTTCAAAAGTTTTTACTTTTTCGATTATCTGCCGAAATTCCCTCAATGGCTCTTCGACCTTAACGCGAAGCAAATAACGACGGGCATTTAAAACCCAATCGAATTTTGTTTCCAGCTCATTCAGTTCGGCTTTGCTTAAACGAAACGCTTCACGAAGCAGACGTTTCGCCCGATTTCGCTGAACCGCGTTGCCGACGGCTTTTTTTGAAGCCGTAATGCCGAGCCGCTGAAATTCGCTTGTCGACGGCATAATAAAAACCGTCATCAAACGCCCTTCAAAACGCTTTCCTTCCGCGTAAACGCGGCGAAATTCGCCCGGTTTCCGCAAACGCGCTGCTTTCGGCAGACGAAAATCTAATAATGAAAAACTGTTAATCGTTTGCGTCCTTTCGCCCGTCGGCGTTTGATTACGTTGCGTCCGTTCTTGGTCGCCATTCTCGCGCGAAACCCGTGTTTCTTCGCGCGGCGGCGGTTGTTTGGTTGAAATGTTCTCTTTGGCATAATTATCCATCCTCTCACTCAAAAGTGAAAACTTTTATTTTATGTGCGAATTGCGATTATGTCAAAAGGCATTGAAACTTATTGCTTCGAGGTTGATTGAAACCTTTTTGTTTTTGAAGTAACTGTAAATGATTGGGCAATAATTGTCGCAGGTATAATCGAAATTAGTTGAAAGTAAAAAGATTTTGACAAATCATCTCAAATGCTTCCGCAAAAACGAAATTATTTTATAACCGTCGAGATAAACCCAAGGCTTTTCGCCGAGCGTATAATGTCCGCAGGGAATTTTCACTTCGCTGTGTTTGATGTCGTATTTGTTTAGTTCGTCAATGACTTGACGCGATAGATCAACCGGAAAAGTTAGGTCGTAAAGCGTGTAGATATAACGCTGCGGACGCGGCGGCATTCTGGCGAGTTTGTCCATATAAGCCATCGGCGAAATCGGCATCCAGTATTCGCGCAGTTCGTCTAAAGTTACGTCGTTTTGCAAGCCTTCTTTGACGTGATAAGTCGAAAGTCCAGCCCAAACGACATCGGCGACGTAGCCGGAAACGTGGTTGAAAACGCCTGCGTCAATCGCCGCGTCGTGCGCGAAGGCGAAAAATCCGACGCAGCTTCCGATACTCGTGCCGACGACTCCGACTTTTTCGTAGCCTTGTTCTTTTAACCAGCGAACGGCGGCGCGTGTGTCAACAACCGATTGCCTTAAACTTTGCAAAGTGCGTCCGACATTCGGCGCAACTAAATAATCCGCGCGTTCGAGTTCCGGCGGCATTCTTTCTTCGTGATACGGCAATGTCAAACGCAATGCGGACACGCCGACTTTATTGAAAAATTTGCATAAATCGAAATATGTTCCCGCTTTGGCGTTCCAATGCGGCAAAACGACGACTGCCGATTTTTTGTTTTCCGCCTGTGGAAAAAAAGTCGCATAAGCCGTATTGTTTTCGATTGAAGTTGTTTTAATCGCGCTCGTCCAAGTCAATTGATTATCGGTCAATTTAAAGTCGGGAATTTCAGGCGAAAAGAAAAATTCGTCGCTGTTTGCAACAGCTTTTTCGGCATATTCACGGAAAAGTTTGCGTGGATCGCCGCCGTTCGGATTTTCTTTGATAAATTCCGTTCCCCAACCGAACGGATGCACGATGCGGTTGTCGTTGAGAAATGCGAAATGGCGTTCGCGGTTGTGCATATAGCGTTTGAACATAAGATTTTATGGTAAGAAAATAAAAGTATGAACGCAACCAAAGCGCATTTTAATCAAATAAAAATAGCAAAGAGATAAATTCTCTTTGCTATTTTCGATTTTCATTTTGAAAAAAGCTATTTCTTTAAAAGCACAACCGGCGATTGTTCAGCGGCGAGAATTTTTGAATAAAAATCCTTGACCGAATTATATTTTTCAACCGGCACGGTTGTTCTGTTCATCACTAATTTGCGCGTGAAAACGAGTTTGCCGTCTTTTGCGGCGTAATTGGTGGGATAATTTCCAAACGGTGTTTTAAGCGAAACCGCGTCGGGCATTTCGTCAATAACGAAACCTGTCGACAATGTAAAAGTTGCCGTTTCGTTAAAAGATTCGGCATCGAGCAAAACCGGATGAGCGCGTGTTTTTTCAGTTAAATAAACCGAATTTGACTGATTGACGATTGCCTGAATTTTTTCGAGTTCGGTTTTTGCATTTGCCGTTAATTCACGAGCTTTGGCGGCGACATTATCATCAACAATCACTTGCGGATCATAAAGTCCGGTTGCCCACTGTGAAACTTCCGTCCAATCGGCAAAAGCGCGGCTGACGGCTTGTGAACCGTTTTCAGGTGAATAATTGACGGCAACACGCGGCGCGATATTTCTGACCGAAGGACTCATCGGTTCGGGCGGAATCGGCGCGAGATTGCGAAGTTCCCAAGTGTAATTTGTTCCGCTGACCTGCGGCGCAACCGGCGCGTGATTAAAAGTAATGCTCGACGCTTTCCAGTTTGACGGCAAACTCAATGTGTAACGTGAAACAAGCGTCGGAAGCCGTCCTTGAAAGTTCCAATTGTCCTGATAAAAAAGCGGTTTATCTTCTGAAATTACCGTGTAGCCGAAAATATATCCGGTGTCAACGTCGTCCGGAGAATCAATAATTTTGACGCGACCTTCGTTATAAACATCATCCTGATTCGGCGATAATGTCCAAAACGGATTTTTTATCGTAGCTTTTAGTCGTGCTGTCGGGACGAATCAGCCAAGCATCAATATCGCGGACTTTGCCCGAACTGACGAAATAAAAAGCGCGGGCGACGGCGAAGTTTTTCCCTTCGCGGGTCAGGACTTTTGTAGGCGGGTTAAAGACTTCGGGAAAAGTTACTTCAGGGTTTGTAACTATAGAAGACCAAACTAACGACAAGCATTTTAGCTCATTATTCGATAAATAAGCAAGAAAATTCTTCGATAAGTCAAAATTCCGACTTTATGTTATAATTCCGTGCAAAACGCTTTATCAAAAAATTACAAATAATACAGGAGAATTTCATAATGGCTGTTGATTTCAGTAAAATTCAGGAACTTTTAGGCGACGAAGCCGAAACGCTTTTAGATCATACTTCTACAACTATTCCAAAAGACACTATTCATATTCCCGGAGGGGATTTTGTTGACCGCATTTGGCTGCAATCAGATCGCAACACGAATGTTTTGCGCTCGCTTCAGTCGCTTTTCAGCAACGGAAGGTTGTCCGGCACAGGATATTTGTCAATTTTGCCGGTTGACCAAGGTGTCGAACATTCCGCCGGAGCAAGTTTTGCGCCGAATCCGAAACTTTTTGACCCGCAGAATATCGTCGAATTGGCAATCGAAGGCGGCTGCAACGCCGTCGCTTCGACATTCGGTGTTTTGGGCATTGTCGCCAGAAAATACGCGCACAAAATCCCGTTTATCGTTAAAATAAATCACAACGAACTTTTAACTTATCCGAACAAATTCGATCAAGTTTTGTTCGGCACGATCAATCAGGCGCGGGATATGGGCGCAATTGCCGTCGGCGCGACAATCTATTTCGGTTCGGAAGAATCAACGCGCCAGATTACCGAAATTGCGCGAGCCTTCGCCTACGCGCACGAACTCGGAATGGCGACGATTTTGTGGTGTTATCTGCGAAATCCGGCATTCAAGACAAAAGAAGGCGATATGCACGCTTCCGCCGATTTGACCGGACAGGCAAATCATTTGGGAGTTACGATTCAAGCCGACATTATCAAACAAAAACTGCCGACCAACAACGGCGGTTATAATGCTTTAAATGAAGAAGGCAGTTACGGCAAAACCGATCCGAAGGTTTATTCGGAACTGACGAGCGACAATCCGATTGATCTCGTGCGTTACCAAGTCGCCAATTGTTATATGGGACGCTGCGGTTTGATAAATTCCGGCGGTGAATCAAAAGGCGAAAGTGATTTGGCGGACGCGGTTCGCACGGCGGTCGTCAATAAACGCGGCGGCGGAATGGGCTTGATTTCCGGTCGCAAGGCATTTCAGCGTCCGACAAACGAAGGCGTTGAGTTATTAAATGCGATTCAGGATGTTTATTTATCGAAAGAAATTACCATCGCATAGATGAAAATTTCAGATGTTTTTTACCTTGAAATACATCTATTTGAAAAAAGCCGGATAAGTTACTTAACCGTCTGAATTAGACTAACTCGACAAAGTGCAGACAAAGAATTTTCTTGGCTGCACTTTTTATTTTAAACAAACTTTTAATTTTTGAATCCGCTTTGCACGATCCGGCGAAAATATAGATACGGAGATAATTTTTCTTAGACAATTATTATGAGAAAAAGTTTATCTTTAAATGTTTAATGACAAGGGAAAGAGAGATAAAAAAATGAAAAAATTATTATTAGTGGTTTTCGCTTTAGCAGTTGCGTTCGGAGTCAATATCAATAGTGTTTCGGCACAAGGTAAGATGAAGGACGACAAGATGATGATGAAGAAAGGCGACAATCCGATGGTTGGCGGCGCGGCGATGTATAAAACAAAAAATATCGTTGAAAACGCCGTTAATTCAAAGGATCATACGACATTGGTTGCCGCAGTTAAGGCTGCCGGTTTGGTAGATACTTTGAGCAGCAAAGGACCGTTCACGGTTTTCGCGCCGACTGATGAGGCTTTTGATAAATTGCCGGCAGGAACAGTTGATACATTAGTCAAACCGGAAAACAAAGCAACATTGACAAAAATCTTGACGTATCACGTTGTCGCGGGCAATATGGATTCCAAAAAGATTATGAAAGCCATCAAAAAGGGCAACGGTAAAGCGATGTTCAAAACAGTTGAAGGCGGAATGCTGACGGCAACAATGAACGGAAATACGCTCGTGTTGACCGATGAAAAAGGCGGAATGTCGAGAGTTACAATCGCTGACGTTAAACAGTCAAACGGTGTTATTCACGTTGTTGACACAGTTTTGATGCCTAGCTAAACGAAAGTTTTTTATAAGGTCAAAGAAGTCGGGAGTTTAATTTTCTTCCGGCTTCTTTAATTTTAAAGTGCCTGAAAAGTATTTGTCATAAAATCAAAACCTGCGGTGTTTATTATTATGAAATCGTAATTTTGCAAATCAATTACAAATAATAATATCAGGAGAAATTTTATGACATCAAAAACCAATTACTTTTACGCCGCAGTTCTATGCGCGGTTTTAATTCTTTCCGCTTCAAACCTTTTCGCTCGAAACGAATCAATTGATAAAGACAATTTTTGTTCGAACAATTGGTCTACGGGCTACAAAAGCAACATTGTTGATGAACGCGAATTCACTTTGCCCGTCAGAAACACTTTGGAAGTTGACGGCAGACAAAACGGCGGCATCAGCGTTCGCGGTGAAAACCGCAATGATATTCTCGTCCGTGCCTGTGTCGTCGCGTGGAGCAATTCAAAATCCGAAGCGCAAGATGCCGTCAGCCGCATCAGCATCAGCACGAATTCCGTAATCGAGGCGGAAAATACGGAAGGCAACTCGTGGTCGGTTTCTTATCAGATTCTCGTGCCGAGCAATATGAATTTGAAATTAACCGCTAACAACGGCGGAATTTCCATCGGTTCGGTTACCGGAACAATGGACTTTTTCACGAAAAACGGCGGCATCAACTTGCAGGATTTAGCCGGAAATGTCAGCGGCAGAACGCAAAACGGCGGCGTGTCCGTCAAGTTGTCGGGTAATACTTGGATCGGAAGCGGTTTGAATATCGAAACAAGAAACGGCGGCGTAAAACTGGTAATGCCGGAAAATTACGCGGCGAATATCGAAGCCGGAACAGTCAACGGCGGTTTTAAAAGCGACATCGCCGGCTTGCAGAGCGAAGGAAAGAACAAATGGCGCAACAACCGCATTAACACAAGCATCAACGGCGGCGGCGCACCGATTCGCGTTGTAACGACCAACGGCGGAATCAAGATTGATTCACTTTAGGTGTGTAGTTTTGAGTGAATTGATAAATATGCCATAGAAAATTAAACCGTCTGCACATACAGGCGGTTTAATTTTGTTCTCAATACTTTTTCTTCATGAAGCCTTTATAAGTTGTTGCAGCCGCAAAGACATCGCCTCAATTATTCTCAAATCGTGTGTTAAAATAAACTCAACAAAATAAACATAAAGCAAGGAGCAAATTTTGATTTCACTTTTACTATTTCTGCAAAACGCTAATCAGGAGTTAGCCAATACAAATCAGTCAGCGAAAAAAGCCAGCGAAGAATTTGTCGGTGCCGGACAAGCGGCGCAAAACACCATTGTTGAAATGGTAAACGGCTTTTTTGCAAAACTTCCTGTGATTGCGGTTGGAGTTATTGTATTTGTTATTTTTCTCGGCATCGCTTACGGTGTCAGAAAAATTGTCGCGGCGGCAACCGACAAAGCCGGACTTGATTCGATGCTGTCATCACTTTTGGCGCGGATCAGCTATTTTATCACCGTCATAATCGGAATGTTTGTAGCAATCGCCGTTATTTTTCCGACGGTTACGCCCGGCAGTTTGATTGCCGGTTTGGGCATCGGTTCGGTGGCTCTCGGCTTTGCTTTTAAAGACGTTCTGCAAAACCTTTTCGCCGGTTTTTTGATTCTTTTATACAGACCTTTTCACATCGGCGACCAGATAAAAATTAAAGATTTTGAAGGTGTGGTCGAAGATATTACCGTTCGCGCTACGAAAATGAAAACTTATGACGGCGAAAGAGTCGTCATACCGAACAGCGAATTGTATATGAACTCGGTTCTGGTCCGAACCGCCTTTCCGCATCGGCGCACTAAAGTTATGGTCGGCATCGGTTACGGCGATTCGATTGAAGAAGCGCGTGAAACTATAATGAATATTCTGCGAAATACGGAAGGCGTTTTGAGCGAACCCGCTTTTGATGTGAATGTTGTCGAACTGGCGGATAATTCGGTCAATTTAAAAGTGTTATTTTGGACTGATTCCGTGCAGTCGAGCGTTCGTAAAACCAGCGACCGTGTTGTAACCGGCATTAAAAATGCACTTGACGAAAAAGGTATTGATATGCCGTTCCCGCATATGGTTTTGATGACGCAGGAAGGTCCGCTGCAAATAGAAAGAGAAGCGGAAAGTCAAAAATCGAAGTCTGCCGGTTAAGGATTTTTTCCGATTTGAAAATTTAGCCGATTAAATTGTTAAAAGCCGCACCGCGCAGACGAAAATCGAAATTTTCGTCGTCGGATTCCGCGCCGAGGTTTTTATAAAAGTTTATCGCTGACTCGTTCCATTTGAGCGTTTGCCAATCCATTCGCGTAAAACCTTGCTCTTTCGCATATTTAGCGACTTCGCGCAGCATCACAAAACCCAAACCGTTGCCGCGCAAATCGGGCGTGATATATAAATCTTCAAGGAAAATACTTCGTTCGCCGCGAAAACTTTTAAATATCGGATAATAAAGCGCGTAACCGGCGTAACGGTCGCCCGCCATCGCTACCAACGCCTGCACAAAACTTTTTTTGCCGAAAATCGCTTCGTGCAAATCGTCGTCGTTAACTTCGCACCAATCGGTTAATTTTTCAAATTCGGCAAATTCCCGAATCAAAATGGCGATTGCCGGAACGTCCGCCTTTCGCGCTTCACGCACAAGCAATTGATAATCCATAATTTTCAGTGTTGGTTTAGTTAAAGCTGCAATAGAAGAAATTCACAGGGATAACAGGATAGACAGGGATAAACTTTTCGTATTTTAAAATATCCCGTTCATCCTGTTATCCCTGTGAATTTCTTTGCTCAAACTATTTTTCCTTTGCAATCAAACGCTCGTTCACGCCGTCGGAATGCGTTTCGACATCCTGAATGACATAGTTTTCGCCTTTTGGAACACTTTGATCTTTTTCGAGCGCGGCTTCCAAAACGTCGTTAATTCTGTGCGCCAGAACAAATTCGAGTTCGCCGCGCACGTCTTCGGGAATATCTTCAATAACCGCTTCATTTTGATGCGGCATAATTATTCGCCGGATTCCCGCGCGATGCGCCGCGAGAACTTTCTCCTTGACACCGCCAACCGGAAAAACCAGACCGGAAAGCGTGATTTCGCCCGTCATCGCCGTATCGGAACGAACTTTTCTGCCCGTGTAAAGCGAAGCCAGAGCCGAAGCCATCGTAACGCCCGCGCTCGGACCGTCTTTCGGAATCGCCCCCGCCGGAACGTGAACGTGAACGCCGTTATTTTTGATTTCTTCGGGATTGATTCCCAATTCGACCGCGTGCGACCACAGATAAGAACGCGCCGCCATCGCCGATTCCTTCATCACTTCGCCGAGTTGTCCGGTCAAAGTCAAACCGCTTCCACCGGGAAGCATTGTCGCTTCGATAAATAAAACTTCGCCGCCCATTTCCGTCCAAGCCATTCCGGTTGCAACTCCGGCGGGCAATTCTTCACGCGCTTTTTCGGGATAAAATCGCGGTGCGCCGAGATAACCTTTTACTTCATTTTCCGTAATCGTAACTTTTTCGGTCTTGCCTTGCGCGACATTCAGCGCAACTTTTCGCGCCAGATTTCCGATAGTTCTTTCTAATTGGCGAACTCCGGCTTCGCGTGTATATCTTGCCGTCAAAAGATTTATTGTGTCGTCAGTTATTTCAATATTTTCGGGCTTCAAACCGTTTTCTTCAATCTGACGCGGCACAAGATATTGTTTGGCGATATTCAATTTTTCCGCATCCGAATAACCGGCGATGTTTATAATTTCCATTCTATCGCGCAGAGGCGCGGGAATCGGTCCGAGTTGGTTTGCCGTCGCAATAAAAAAGACCTTCGACAAATCGAACGGTAAATCTAAATAATGGTCGCGGAACGTATCATTTTGCTGCGGATCGAGAATTTCAAGCAGTGCCGACGACGGATCGCCGCGATAATCGTTGCCGAGCTTATCAATTTCGTCGAGCATCATCACCGGATTATTGACTTCGGCGCGGCGCAACGATTGAATAATTCTTCCGGGCATCGCGCCGATATAAGTTCTTCGATGTCCGCGCAATTCGGCTTCGTCGCGCATTCCGCCCAAACTCATTCGCTCGAATTCGCGTCCCAAAGCCCGCGCAATTGAACGCCCGAGCGAAGTTTTACCAACGCCCGGAGGTCCGACAAAAAGTATAATCGGACTTTTTGAATCGGGGCGCAGTTTGACGACCGCCAAAGATTCCAAAATTCGTTTTTTGACATCTTCCAAACCGTAATGGTCTTCGTCAAGAATTTTCTGCGCTTCATTCAAATCCAATTTTTCTTCGCTCGATTTTTTCCAAGGCAGTTCCAAAATATATTCGAGATACGTGCGAATAACGTGATAATCGGGCGCGGCTTGCGGCAATTGTTCCATTCGCTTGAGTTCGCGCTCGGCTTCTTTTCGCACGTCTTCGGGCAAATCGGCGGTTTCCAATCGTTCGCGCAATTGTTCGGCTTCGGCTTTTTCTCCGCCTTCGTCATCGCCGAGTTCTTTTTGAATCGCCTTCATTTGCTGTCGCAAAATATAATCGCGCTGAGATTTATCCATTTCGGTCTGCGCTTCGGTGGCAATTTTTGACCTGATCTGCATAATCTCGACTTCACGCGCCAGGGCGGCGTGCGACAAACTCAAAAGTTCGTCAACCGTTTTTGCTTCAAGCATTTTCTGCTCGGTTTCGAGACCCAAATCAAGCACCGACGCAAGAAAATATGAAAGCTGCACCGGATTATTCTGCGACACGACCGCCATCCGAATTTCCTGCGGAACATTCGGCAGCATCGCCAACGCCTGCTGCACAAGACCTTGAATATTTCGCTTTAACGCTTCGACTTCATCATTATTCTTGATTGTTAAATCCGGCAACATTTCGACCTTCGCCTTTATAAACGGCTGTTCCTGCGACCAATCGAGAATTTTCACGCGATCAACTCCCTGCACGATAAGCTGCATCACGCCTTCGTTCCGCATCATTCGTTTGATGTTGACGATTGTGCCAACTTCATAAAGATCGGAAGTTTTCGCGTCGTCGCCGGTTACACCTTCGGTCTTCGCCGTTACGCAGCAGATCAGTTTTTCTTCCGCCGCCAACGCGGATTCCACCGCTTTGACCGAACGCTCGCGCCCGACCGCCAACGGCACAACCGTTTCAGGAAAAAGCGTCGTGTTTTGCAAAGGCAAAATCGCAATCTCAAATTCTTCAGGTTTTTTCGCTTGTTCGTTTGTATTTTGAATGTTTTCTTCAGCCATAAAAATTTATTTCTGTGATTTTAGTTTTTCGATTTCCGCTTTTAATATTTCATTCTCGCTTTCCGCCTGTTTTCTTTTTTTCTCCGATTCTTCCAGAGTTAAAAGAAAGTCATTCGTCTGCGTGTCAAAAAGCCGAAACGTATTTTCCTTCCAGACAATTTCCAAATCCAAATGCGGCGAAAAGACTTTGTTATCAATTACTTCTACTTCGACTAAATTTTTGTCTTGCCGACGAAACGCTATTAGCGGCGCGGGCAAATAGGCGAATTCGGGATCAAGAACATAATATTCTTCCGCGCCAAATTCTTCATACATTCGGAGCTTTTCATCAACGTCATTTCTCCAAGTTTTTTCCGACGCTATTTCAATCAGCACTTGCGGAAACACCTTCTCGCGCCACAGCAGATAACTTGAACGCTCGACATTCGGCACACCGAACGCCACCAGTAAATCAGGCGCATACCAGCGGCGCGAATTTCCCGGTTCAAAATAAAGATTCATATTTGCCGAAAGAAAAACGTCTTGACGGTTTTTAAAAAACAGCTTCAAAGTTTTTAACAAATCTGCAATCAAATTTATATGAATTGATGTTTCGCCCATATCGTCCTCGCGTTCTTCGGGATAATAAACGCCTTTGTAAATCGTAGAAGTATAACTTTCCGCATTCTGCATCGGTAAATTCCGCGCCTGTGTCTGTTCTAAAGTTTCGGACATTTTAACTTTCTCCTTTCCACAAGCGAATTATTAATAAACCGTTATCGAAATTATGTTCGATGCTCGCGCCTTCGATGGATGCGGGAAACTGCAAAGTCTTTTCAAAATGGCTGTAAGTAATTTCCATCTGCTGATAGGAAAAACCGACGGCGCACGATTTATCTTTGCGGCAGCCGGCGATATACAGCACGTTTCCCTGAATATCAATTTCGATGTCTTCGGCGGAAACACCGGCGAGTTCGACTTTGACGAGCCAACCTTCCGGCGTTTGGTAAACGTCCGCCGACGGATACCAAAGTCTGTCCGAAGGTTTGGCGTTTTTTGATGAAGCCAGAAAATGAAAGTAACGATTGATTGATTTAGCCATATTTCGATTTTGGGTTTTAGATTTTAGGTTTTAGATTTCCAGAATAATAGCCTTTTTGCGCTTTGACGGAAATTTCGCCGTAATCCTTTTTGATTTTTTCTGATAATTTAATGTTCACTTTTAAGTTGCGCCATTCATTATCCGGTATGTTCTCATCTTGGAAAAAACCGATTGTGTATTGGTTTTTCAATTCATCAAACTTAAAGAATTCGATTTGCCGAAGTTCTTTTTCATCATAAACCTCAAAATCTTTATAAGTTAAGTTTTTCAATTCACCCATTTTGTTACTCCAAACAGACACAATAATCTCCACGAGCGGAGTATCAGTCAAAGCACATTCCCATTCATCATCTACAATCGGCAGAACTAATAAATCAGTTTTTTCCTGTGCTTTAATAGCAGAAAATGAAAAAAGCAAAAGCAAGCACAATAAAATTTCTTTGATCTTAGGATTCATAATTTTTTTTGTGATAATCTCCATTTTTGTAAGCTGCTTTATCAAGTTTGGCTGCTAATCTGTCAATTTTCTCATTTAGTGTGTTAATCAATTTGAGAAATTCATTTGCTTGATCTTCCGTCATCTGTTTTTCTCCTTTAATTACTTATTCCAAAATGCTTTTCCGCTTGAAATATCTTCCAGAGTTTCGGCGATTTCGCGTTCGTCTTCCATTTCCAGCGCGATGTCCGCCATTGCGATAATTCCGGCGAGTTCGCCCGTTTCAGTTATAACAGGAACGCGGCGCACTTGTTTGTCGCCCATCAAACGAACGGCTTCAAACACAAAATCGTCGGGTTTGACCGAAAAAATCTCCGTCGTCATCACGTCGCCGATTTTTGTGTCCGCATTTTTTCCTTCGGCAATCGCCCGCACGACAATATCGCGGTCGGTGACGATGCCGACGAGTTTATCATTTTCGACAACCGGCATCGCGCCCATATCGCCTTCGCGCATCAAACTCGCAACTTCCCGCAAACTCATTTGACGATTCGCCGTTTTAACGCTGCCCGTCATAATCTCGCGGCAGCGGCGACGCGCGTTTTCTGAAAATCTTTTTTCGTTCATTTCGATAAACCTCAATTGTTATTATTATAATTTTGTTTGACTCGAACAAATAAAGCAAGTGCAAAAATTTCGCTCGCCATTTGCTTATCCGAAATCTAAAATTTAAAATCTATACTCAAGATGGGAAAACTTTACGAAAACAAACACAAACCGAAACGCAAAGGAAAATTAACAACAGTCGGCAAAGTCGGCGACGTGCCGGAAGGTCGCGGCGCAACCGTCAAACTAAAAAACGGCGGCGAAGTCGCGCTGTTCAACGTCGGCGGCAAATTTCACGCGATAGAAAATTTCTGTCCGCACAAAGGCTATCAGCTCGCCGACTCAAGACTTTACGGCAGCATTGTCGAATGCGATTTGCACGGCTGGCGTTTCGATGTCAGAAACGGCGATTGTTTTACAAAAAAAGGCTGTTCGGTTGAAAGTTATGAAGTCGTGGTTGAGGACGATTTGATAAAAATTTTGGTTTAGAAACTTTAAAGAGAAATAATTTTGTCGTAATTCTCTAGCAAATCAGCCGGATTATTATAAATTTCAACACAGCCTTTTTCGCGCAAATCTTTTTCGGGAAAACCGCCGCACAAAACGCCGACGATTTGGAGATTCGCTTTGGTCGCAGCTTCCGCGTCATAAGGCGTATCACCGACGACCAGAACATTTTCAAGCGCGGGATTTCCCAGAAGTTTCAGCGCGGCTTGAAAAATGTCGGGTTCGGGTTTCGACTTTTCAGCGTCGTCCGACGAAGTTGATTTTTCGACCAAGTCTTCGATATTCGCAATCTTTTTATACTCTTCGACTTCATCATCTTTCGCCGAAGAAGCGAGCGCGATTTTTTTGCCGTCTGCTTTTAGTTTTTCAAAAAGTTCGCGCACTTTCGAAAACGGTTTGATGCGCGGCATATATTCATTTTTGAAAATCTCGCCGCGCTGTTCGGTAATTTCGTCGCCGAATTCTTTGATTTCTTTTTCAGTTAAAAATTCCGGCAAAAGATTATCCGCGCCCTTGCCGATTTGTGTGCGAATTTTCTCGAAAGAGATTTTTTTGCCGAATTTCTCAAATGCTTTTTGCCACGCTTCGGCGTGAAAGTCGTTTGAATCAATCAATGTTCCGTCAATATCGAAAATAAATACTTTAATCATAAATTTATTTTTATCGTTCAATTTCATTTTTGCCGGATAGTTCACAGACAAAAATATTTGGTGGTGTCTTAAATTTTATGATACGAAAATATACTTTCGGAATAGGTGAGAGATGATAGGTGAAAGGTAATAGATAAAAGTCAATAACCTATCAGTTATCACTTATCAGCTATCAGCTATCACTTATTCCGAAAGTATTTCGCTGAAAAACAATCAACATCGTAAAATGTGAAACACTACCAAATATTTTAATCGAAATTGGCGGTTTTCGCTTGCGGCGAAATCATTTTGTTCAGGCGTTGAATTCCTTTGACTTTAAAATCGTAAAACGTAAAAATGTAACAACTTTTCATTCTAAGAAAATTATCAATTTTACCGACAAACAATTAATTTTTCGATTCCGGCAATTATCTCGATAATCCGAACCGGAAAAACTTTCGATGTTTGGCGGCTTTGTCGAATGAAAATAAAAAGTATCATCAAAATTTCAGGAGGATTGAGCTATGTTGAAGAAAACTGTTTACGTCGTGTTTTTTTTATTGGTGTTTTCGATGCAGTTTGTCAGCGGACAAACGACCGGTCCGGTTGAATTGTCAGGCGAATTGGTCGGTGCGCCGTATAAGATTCGCGTTCCGGCAAATTGGAACGGAACTTTATTTATTTACGCGCACGGCTATCGTGATCTCGCCGATCATCCGGGCGAAGTTGACAATCGCACCGCCGAAGTCGCGCCGGGTTCGGCTCTCGAACCCGTTTTGCTCGCGCAAGGTTACGCGCTCGCCGGTTCCGCTTTTCGCAAAAACGGCTGGGCGGTTGCCGAAGGCACGGAAGATATAAAAAATCTGGCGGCGTTTTTTGATTCAAACGTCGGCAAACCGCGATACACGATTTTGTGGGGATTTTCGATGGGCAGCGTGATTACTTTCAAAAGTATGGAACAATACACCAATCTCTACGACGGCGCGATTGCGGGCTGCGCGGTCGGCGCGGGTTCATCGAAATCTTGGGACGCGGCGGGCGATTTGGCTTTGGCTTACGACAAAGTTTTCGGAATGCCGATAAGTTGGGGAACGCCCGGAAATGTGCGCGACGATCTGGATTTTGAAACCGAAGTTCAGCCGAAATTAACCGCGGAAGTCAGCAATCAGGCGAATTTTCCAAAATTTGAATTTATTCGCCTCGTAACCGGCACGCCCGGACGCGGAATCACGCCGCCCGCGCCGCCGAACTTTTATCCGGGCTGGGTTTTTACCGATATGTTTTTTACGACCGAAGCCCGCGCCGAACTCGAACGACGCGCCCGCGGTCCGGTCGTGCGAAATATTGATCGGAATTACAATCTGACCGACACGGAAAAAGCCTATCTCGTTTCATTGGGCGTTCCCGCAACAGCCATTGAAGGCTGGCTGGCTGCGCTCAACGCTGAACGGCTTTTTTATCCGCCTTATTATTCGCGGTTTTATCTGAGCAGAAATGCCGATTACAACGGATTTATTCAAAATCCGGTTCTAACTCTTCACACGCTTTACGATCCGCTCGTAACGGTTACGCAGGAACGCGAATATCTCGAAACGGTAACGAAAGCCGGACGCACGAATCTTTTGTATCAGGCTTATACGAACGGCAACGGACACTGTAATTTTACGGGTGAACAGCTCGTCGCATCCGTTGCGGCAATTGACACTTGGGTTAGAACCAGAACAAAACCAACCGGCGCGAATTTCCCGACCGCGCTCGGTTTTCTGCCTGACACCTTTGTTCCGCCGCCGCCGAATCAACCGCCGCCGAGTTCAAACTCCAAAACAAACCTTTCAGATTTTAAGTTTTTCGATTTGGGTTCAAAATTAAAATAATTTTCAGGATTGAATTTGGATGTAAAAAGGCAGTGATTTCTGATTGAAATCACTGCCTTTTTCATTTTCCGTCGTCGCCGATTGCTTCAACCGGACACGCATCACGCGCTTCTTCACAGAGTTCAAATTCTTCGTCGGTTTCCGGCTGTTTATAAACATAAGAATAACCGTTTTCGTCTTCGCGTGTAAAATTTTTCGGCGAAGTGTCGCGGCAAACGTCGCAATCAATGCACATTTTGTCAACGTAAAATTTTCCGCGCGTGTTTTCCGGCAATTTATCCTGCAATTCCGCCATAATTTTTTCGCGGTTTATTTACCTTTCTCCGTAAATTCGATCATTCGATCAAGCGCGATTGATGCCCATTTTTTTGTTTCTTCGTCAACCGTGATTTCGTTGACGACGACTCCGGCAACCAGATTATCCAAAGCCCACGCGAGATTTTGCGGCGCGATGCGATACATCGTCGCGCACATACACAAATCGGGCGCGAGAAGACGAACTTCTTTGTCGGGAAAGCGTTCTTGAAGGCGATTTACCAAATTTACTTCCGTGCCGATTGCCCATTTTGAACCGCCCGGCGCATTTTCGACCGTTTTGATAATAAACGATGTCGAACCGTTTAAATCAGCTTTTTCGACGACTTCATACATACATTCGGGGTGAACGAGAACTTGAATTTCCGGCGTTTGTTTGCGAATTTGGTCAACGTGCCACGGTTTGAATCTACCGTGAACCGAGCAATGTCCCTTCCACAAAATCAGACGCGCGTTATGCAATTCTTCTTCGGTGTTGCCGCCGAGTTCTTCGTGCGGATTCCACAGAGCCATTTTGTCGAGCGGAATGCCGAATTTCAAACCCGTATTTCTGCCGAGATGCTGGTCGGGAAAGAAAAACATTTTGTCGTATTCCTTCAAATATTTATCAAATAAAGGAACGGCATTCGACGAAGTGCAGACAACGCCGCCGTTGCGTCCGCAAAATGCTTTGATCGCGGCGGTCGAATTCATATAAGTCATCGGCGCAACGTGCGAATTTTCGCCGACTACGCCGATTTCCGTCAATTGTTCCCAAGCGTCTTCGACCTGTTCGATGTTTGCCATATCAGCCATCGAACAACCCGCGCCCAAATCGGGCAAAATAACTTTTTGCTTCGGTTTTCCCAAAATATTCGCCGATTCCGCCATGAAATGAACGCCGCAGAAAACAATAAATTCCGCGTCGGTCTGCGAAGCCATCACCGAAAGCTGATAAGAATCGCCCGTCAAATCCGCGTGTTCGATCACGTCGTCGCGCTGATAATGATGTCCGAGAATGACGACACGCGAACCTAATTCTTGCCGCGCCGCTTTGATGCGTTCGTCAAGTTCTTTATCGGTCATTGCCAGATAATCTTCAATATTCACCGTTTTCACTTTGTCTAAAATCATTGTCATTTCATTTCTCCACTGCCCGTTTGATGTTCATTTTATAACATCCGCCACTAAAAATCATCATACTTTGAGAAAAGTTTCGCAAAGCGTTCGGCATAAATCTTTCCGGCTTCGTCCTTTTTTATTACGAAATTTCAACTTAAATTTCCTAATTTATAATTTATAGAACTTTTACCAAAAAACGAACTGTCTGTTAAAATAAGCTGTAAAAGATAAAAAGACCTGATTTTGCATAAAAGTTTATGGATATTGTAAGCAGCAACACTAATTCAACCGAACAGACGACGGAAATTTACATTAAAAAAGTTTTGGCGGGCAACATCGAAAATGTGCGCTTTCAACTTATTGATGCGATTGAATCGTTGGGTTATGACATTATCGAGGAAGAGCCGAATATTATTGCGCGGCGCGGCGCAAAAGGTTGGGGAAAATGGTACAGTTCGGCGGACGTTTTTGATTATGCGATGACTTTGACCGTTCGTTTGAAATCCGTCGGCGAAAATTCGACCCGTGCGACGTTTGATTATTTGATAAAACATCCGATGCTCAACAAAGGCGAGAAAAACGTCGTCGTGCAGGAAGCAAAAACAATCGCGGCGATTTCAAAAAAACAGGCAATCGAAAAAATGTGTTCGGTTTGCGAAACGGAATCAACCGACGATTCAAAATTTTGCCGCAGATGCGGTGCGCCGTTGACTTCCGAACAAGCGGAATTAGAAGTTTTGCGGATAATGGCGGAAATTCGCGCCGGGAAAACCTCCGTCGTGGCGGCTTCCTTTTCAATGATATTTTCAACGATTACGCTGGTTCTCGCCTTTATTTTGAATAACGCGGAATTTTTGAAGCCGAAAGTCTTCATATTGTTGCTTTCGCTCGGCGGATTAGGAGTTTTGTTCGCACTTATTTCGTCTTTTTTTGGTTGGAATCGTATGAAACGCGCGTTGGAAAAACCTGAAAATCAAACGCGCCACATTTCCCGGCACGTTCCAGAATCTCTCGACACAGGCAAGTTTCAAGAACTTCCGCCGCGCAGAGTTCCGGCTTCAGTTACCGAAGGAACGACAAATCTTCTCGACGAAGAATGGACAAACCGCCGCGGGAAAGAAAAAGTTCCGGTTTCAGACCGCCGCAATACAAATAATTTTGATTAAAATTCCCTTCAAAAAACAGATTGCGGTTTTTAAAACTCAAACATCAAAGACCTCCGATTTACGATTTACGAAAAACCATTTACCATAAAATTATGGAAATATATTTTCAGCTTATTACCGACGCGGAAGTTTTGCGAACGGCTTGCGAACAACTCAAAACAGATGATTATCTCGGTTTCGATACGGAAACAACTGCGCTTGATCCTTACGAAGGCGAGATTCGGCTCGTCCAGTTGAGCAACGGCAAAGATACGAAAGTTATTGATTTGAAACCGTTTGCCGAAAGAGGCGATTTGCGAACGAGCGAAGAACTTGCGCCGCTTCGTGAACTTCTCGCTACCGATAAACCGATAAAAATCGCGCATAACGCAAAATTTGACGCAAAATGGGTGAAACATCATTTAAATGTCGAATTAAGCGGAATTTTCGATACCTTGCTCGCCAGTCAATTGATTGCGGCGGGCGATCAAGATCGTCGGCATTCTCTGGCAGAAGTTGCGAGTTATTTTCTCGGCACGGAACTCGACAAAAGCGAACAAGTCAGCGATTGGGGCGCGGCGGAATTGTCGCAATCGCAAATCGAATACGCTGCGCGGGATGCCGCGACGATGGTTCCGTTGCGCGAAAAAATGTTGGAAAAATTAAAATCCGACCAATTAATTCAAGTCGCCAAACTCGAATTCGACTGCGTTTTGCCGATTGCCGTGATGGAACTCAACGGTTTTTATCTGGACGAAGCGCGTTGGCGCGAACAGCTCGAAAAAGTCAAAAAAGCGCAGGCAATCTTCGCCGTCGAATTGCAGCAGATGCTCTCTGCCGGTGTCGCGCAGGCTTCGCTGTTCGGCGTGGCGGAAATAAATCTCGATTCGCAAGTGCAGGTTTCCGACGCGCTCAGAAATTTGGGCGTTCCGATTCCCGCAACAACGCGCGGTTGGCAATTACAACCTTTGGCAGTTGATTATCCGGTTGTCGCTAAACTTTTAGAATATCGCGGCGTGGCAAAATCTTTGTCGAGTTTCGGCGAAAATATTCTGGAATTTATCAAGCCGGAAACCGGCAGAATCCACGCCGATTTCCGCCAGATCGGTGCGCCGACCGGCAGGTTTTCGTGTTCAAAACCGAACATTCAGCAAATTCCGCACGAAGAAGAATATCGCCGGTGCTTTCGCGCGCCCGACGGCAGAAAGTTAATAACGGCAGATTATTCACAGGTCGAACTGCGGATTTTGGCGGAATTCTCCGGCGACGAAAATTTTATCAAAGCGTTTTTATCCGGCGAAGATTTTCACACGACCGCCGCCGCGCAGGTTTTTAATATCAAGCCCGAAGAAGTTACGAGCGAACAGAGAAGTTTCGCCAAACGCCTGAATTTCGGCGTTGTTTACGGCATCGGTTCACAGCGTTTCGCGCTGATGACGGGATTAAAACAAACCGAAGCCGAAAATATTATGCGCCGTTATTTTGCGACATATCGCGGTCTTGACGCTTGGCTCAGAGATGCGGCGCGGCAGGTCGTGACGAATCGCGTGGCGCGAACCGCTTCGGGCAGAATGTCGCGTTTTCGCTTTGACGAAGAAGACCGAAAAGCTGTTTCGTTAGCGCAGAGAAACGGCAAAAATATGCCGATTCAGGGAACTTCGGCTGACATTCTAAAACGCGCTCTGCATCTTCTTCATCAGGAAATACGCGGTACTTCCGCCAAATTGGTCAACATCGTTCACGATGAAATTATTGTCGAAGCCAACGCAAACGAAGCCGAACAAATCGCCGAAAAACTCAACAAAGCGATGTGCGCGGCGGGTGAAGAATATATCAAAAAAGTTCCGGTCAAAGTTGACGTAACAATCTCCGATGAGTGGACGAAGTAAAGTCAAAAGTTAAAAATTAAAGTCGGAAAAATCCGTTGCCATTTATCTTCTGTTTATCTTTCAAAAACTATAAAGTAAGTGATGATTCTTTTTTGGGAGCTGTTTGGAAAGTAAAAAAACAAGAAAGATGCGAAGAAATTAGACGCGGATTTTTACGAATTAGGCGAATTTTCACGGATTTTTTAAAAAATATCAGCGCAAATCCGCTCAATCCGCGTTCATCTGTGTCTAATTTCTTGCTTTTGACTCAGATTTTAAAGATGCGTCTGTTATTGGTTGAAGATGATGAAAGAATCGCGCGGTTTGTCGCCAAAGGTTTGCGCGAAATGCGTATGCCGTTGATGTCGCGGCGAACGGCGAAGATGCGCTTTATCAAGCTGAAATCAACACTTACGATTTGATAACTTTGGATGTGATAATTCCCGGAAAAAATGGTTTTGAAGTGTGCCGCGAACTTCGCTCAAATGGCGCGAATCTGCCGATTTTGATGTTGACGGCGCGTGATGCGGTCAAAGACCGAATTGCAGGTTTGGACACGGGCGCGGACGATTATTTGACGAAACCGTTTGAATTCGGCGAACTTTTGGCGCGATTACGCGCATTATTACGGCGGCGAAGTGAAGTTTTGCCGTCAAAAATAATTGTCGGAAATCTGGAAATTGACACTTCGGCGCAAAAGGTCCGGCGCGGCGGCAAGGAAATTTCGATGACGGCAAAAGAATATGCTCTGCTCGAATATTTTGCCAGAAATGTCGGGCGCGTCGTCGGGCGCGAGGAAATTTCCGATCACGTTTGGGACGAAACTTTTGATCCGTTTTCAAACTTAATCGAGGTTTATGTTAATCGTCTGCGTCAAAAGATTGACGAAAATGCCGATTCTTCCTTGATTCAAACGCGGCGCGGCGCGGGTCATATTCTGGAAGTTTCGCAATCCGAATTTAATTAGCCGCGAAACAAGAAAAAGACATTATTGAGTATCACAATTTTGAAATTAAAAACAATTGCCGCAAAAAGCACAAAATACCAAAAAAAAGATTTTTATTTTGCGATTTTTGTGCTTTTTGTGGCAATTAAGAGTGTCAATGTCTTCCTGATTTTATGTTCAATTCCGTCCGAACTCGTCTGACACTTTGATATGCGGCTGTTTTAGCTGTGGTTTTGATTGTCTTTGCCGTGGTCGTTTACGTTTTGGTCGCACAGACGATTTCGCAGCTCACCGATAATGCGATGCGGAGCGCGGGCGATGCTTTGATTGACGTTATCAACGCGGAAAAGGACGAAGATGATGAACCCGGAAAATCGAACGCCGACATTTTTAACGAAAAAATTCAGGAAGATTTTCGTTTCCGCGATTTGGCTTTTGTGATTTTTGACGAAAAGAAAAACGTCATCGCCAAAGGTTTCGACGCAAACGATCAGATAAATTCGCAACTGCCTCAGTTTAAAATTTCCGCCAAGCAAATTTCGCCCGAAATTATCGAAAAATTCGCCGCAAGCAGTTTTCAAACTTTTTCCCTGCCGGACGAAACAAACATAAAAATTTACGCGCTAAAGATAAATTTTAACGGGCAAAATTACATTGTCGCGGTTCTGCGACCGCTCGCCGAACAAGAGCAGCTTTTGACGAAAATTCGTTTTATTTTCTTTCTGGTAATTCCGCTCGTTTTGCTGGCGGTGATTTTCGGCGGTTATTATCTGGCGCGAAAATCGCTCGCGCCCGTCGTTGAAATGAGCGAAAAGGCGGCGTTGATCTGGTCAGAGCGCGTCTGCAAACGGCGCAGAGAATTGACGAATTGGAACAGGCGAAAACTTTTGAGATAACTTCGGGAAATGCTTTGAAAAGTTTGATTGGAGTTGATTTGACACAGCCGATTGCGGCGGTTGATTTGAAATGCAGTTGCCTTTGCCCGACGAAATCCAAAGCATTTCACAAACGGCGATTGCGACGCGACCGGAATTTGCACAATTTGACGCGCAGCAAAAATCATTTGAACAGGAAGCGAAAATTGCCAGAGATGAACGCCGTCCGCAATTTACATATTCGGTCAGCGGCGGTTTTATTTCGGATTCTTTACTGCCGAATAATTTGCCAAAATATCTCGGCGTTCAGGCAAATGTCGGCGTAACGATTCCGCTTTTTGACCACGGCGCGAGCAAAAGTCGGCAGACACAAGCCGAACTGCGGCGGCAAATTGTTGAAAACAATCGGAAATTGACGGGAAGAAATTTTGCCGAACAATTTGTTTCGGCGCGTTTTGAAGCGGAAAACGCCGCGCTCAGAATCAGACAAATCGGCGCGAGCATCACGGATGCCGAAAAAAATATTTCGGCATCACTGGCGCGTTATCAAGCCGGCGAAGCGCAAATTCTTGAGGTAACAGACGCGCAAAATACTTTGACAATTTTGAGAACGGCTCTTTATCAGGCGATTTACGATTATCAAATTGCCAGAAAGCGGCTTTTGCAAGCGGTTGGAAAATGAACGAAAACGAAGCAAAAAATGATTCGGCGGAAGACGAATCCGACGAAAATTTATCCGAATTTGACGCGGAAGAGATTTCCGACGAAGAGGGAAATTCTGAAAAATCGCCTAATAAAAAATATATTTATCCAGCGATTGGCGGAGTTTTGCTGCTTTTGGTTATAGCATTTTTCTGGTGGCAGCACAGCAAAAATCAAACCGACGTGACGGCGGCGGACGAAACGGAAAAAGTCGTCAGCGTGAAGGTCGCCAAAGTCGAACGTCAGTCAATCACGCGGGAAGTTTCCGCGCTCGGAACACTATTTGCCGCCGAACAAGCTGATGTCAGTTCAAATTTGAACGCGCAAATCAAGCAAATGCGGATTTTGAAAAATGTTGTCGTTAAAAAGGGCGACGCAATCGCGGTTTTAGAATCGCGCGATTTGCAGGCGCAGCGTGCGGAATCAGTCGCCGCTTTGCGTGAAGCGCAGTTAAATTTGAGCGGTTTGCAAAAAAACGCGGTTCCGCAAAACAATATTCAGCAGGAAAAAGATTTGCAGGATGCCCGCGCAAATGTCGCCAATGCAAAAAATCTCTACGAACGGCGCAAGGATTTATACGACAAAGGCGGCATCGCGCTCAAAGAAGTCGCAGCTTGCCTTGACGACCGCCGAAAACAATCTGCAATTTCTCGAAAAAAGTTCAAAATTGCGCGTCAACGCGATCAATCCGAATGACCGCGCGATTGCCGAATCGAAGATTACGCAAGCGTCGGAACGTATCAAAGCGATTGATGTGCAGTTGAGTTACACGACGATTCGCGCACCGATTACGGGAATCGTTACCAATCAATTTCAGTTTGAAGGCGAATTTGCAGCGCAGGGCGGAAAGATCGTAACGATTGCGGACTATTTCGCAAGTCGTTGCCAAAGCGTAGTTTGCCGATTCGGTTGTCGCAAATTTGAAAGTCGGCGACGCGGTTGAAATTTTACCGACGGATTTGCAGGGCGAACGAATGTCGGGCAAAGTTTCGCTCATCAGCCGTTCGAGCGATCCGGCGAATCGTTCGGTTGAAGTTTGGACGGAATTAGGAAACGGCGCGGACAGATTGCGCGTCGGCGGCGCGGCGGAAGTAAAGATTTCCGCCAACTTTAACAACGATGCTTTGGTTGTGCCGACTGCCGCCGTAACTTTGGACGCTTCAAATTCGGACGAAGGAACAGTGATGATCGTTGATGCGGATAACGTCGCGCACGAGCAAAAAATCAAGATCGGACTGAAAACAAGCGATAAAACGCAGATTATCGAAGGATTAAAAGAAGGCGATACGATTGTTACGGAAGGCAATTATGCTTTGCCGGACGGCACGAAAGTCGAAATCGCTAAAGACACTGCGGATGGAGAAAATTGAGAAAATTTAAAGACGATTCTGCCCACGAAATACACGAAACGGAAGAAATAGAAGAAATAAATTTTTTGTTTTATTTTCGTATGTTTCGTGTGTTTCGCGGGCAATTTTCTTATCATTTTTGTTTATTTTCCTGAGAGTAAAACAATGAACCTTGCAAAATTTGTCGCCAGCCAATCCCGCGCCGTGATGGTTTCGATTTTTTTGCTGTGCGCGATTGGGCTTTATGTCGCGTGGCAACTTCCGACGGCGATTTTTCCGCAGACGGATTTTCCGCGCGTCGTCATTGTCGTTGACGATAATGTTACGCCCGCGCCGCAAATGCTTGTTTCCGTAACGCGCCCGATTGAAGAAGCGATGAACGGCATTCCGGGCATTGTCCGCATTAAATCAACGACGGCGCGTGGTTCAGCCGACATCAATCTATTTTTTGATTGGAGCGCGGATGTTAACGAATCTTTGCAGCTCGTTCAAGCCAGACTTTCGCAGCTTTCTTCGACTTTGCCGCCGACAACTTCGATTCGGCAGGTCAATCGTTTGACTTTCGCCGTTTTTCCCGTCGTCGGTTACAGCCTCGTTTCCGACAAACGCGACACTTCCGCGCTGCGCGATATTGCGACTTACACGATAAAACCGCGACTTGCGCGGCTTAACGGCGTGGCGACCGTCAATGTTGCAGGCGGAAACGTCCGCGAATACCACATCACGATTGACCCGGAAAAACTCTCGGCGCGGAGTCTTTCGATTCAGCAGGTTTCGGACGCGGTGAAAAATTCAAATGTTCTCGCATCGCCCGGTTTGATTGAGGAAAATCATCAACTCGAACTCACGCTCGTCAGCGGACAGGCGACCAAACCCGACGAGTTAAACAACATTGTTATCGCCAACGTCAACAATGTTCCGATTTTAATTTCGGACGTGGCAACGGTCAGCGAAGGCGTTGAGCCGAATTACACAATCGTTACGGCGGACGGACATCTCGCCGTTTTGCTCAATGTTTTGCGCCAACCCGACGCGAACACCGTCAATGTTACGGACGAAGTAAAAGCCGAACTCACCGACATCGAAAAAACTTTGCCGAACGACATAAAAATCGCGCCGTTTTACGACCAATCAATTCTCGTTCGCGCTTCGATGAATTCGGTGCGCGACGCGATAATTATCGGTTTGCTGCTGTCCGTTTTGATTTTATACGCTTTTCTGCGAAACGTCGGCACAACTTTTGTCGCTATTTTGGTGATTCCCGTAACGATTTTGGTATTTGTTCTCGATTACATCGCGCCGCCGGGAACTTCTTTGCAGGAAACCGACCGAATTTTGCGCGATGTCGAAGAAAAATTAAAAGATACGCCCGAAGTCGAAAGCTATTCGCGGCGCACGGGTTTGCAGCTCGGACTTTCGATCACCGAACCGAACACGGGCGATTTTTTAGTGAAATTAAAATCAGAGCGAAGCCGTTCAACGAGGAAGTTACGGACGATCTGCGCGAACAAATCGAATCTTCAGAACCGGCTTTACAAGTCGAATTCGTCGGAATTCTATCGGATTTAATCGGCGATTTGACGAGTTCGCCCGCACCGATTGAGATAAAAATCTTTAGCGACGATGAAACCGCTCTGCATCAGAAAGCCGAAGAAATCGAAACTGCGATTCAAAAAGTTCCCGGCGTAGTTGATACAAATAACGGCGTTATCGTCAGCGGCGCGAGTCTGACTTTTAAGATTGACCCGCAAAAAGCCGCCGGTTTCGGCGTAATGACCAACGACATTGCCAATTCCGTCAACACGGCAATCACGGGCGACGCGGCTTCGGCGATTTTGGAACACGGAAAACTCGTCGCCGTGCGCGTTTTGCTACCGAAACAGGCGAAAGAATCGCTCGACACTTTGCGCGGTTTGATTTTGCATTCGCCAAACGGCGCATCGTTTCGGCTCGACCAAGTGGCTGATGTCGAATATGACAAGGGACAAACCGAAATCGAACGCGACGGCTTGCGCCAATCAGTAGCGGTTACGGCGCGGCTTTCGGGCAGCGATTTGGGCAGCGCGATTGCCGCGATCAAAGCGCAACTCGCCAAAGATGTCAAACTTCCTGCCGGAATGATCGTCGAATACGGCGGACTTTTTGTCGAACAACAGGCGAATTTTAAGGAATTAGCGATGGCTTTGGGTTTGGCGATTGTGTTGGTTTTTCTCGTTTTACTGATTGAATTTCGCTCATTCGCGCATCCGATTGCGATTGTTTCCGGCGCGGTTACGGCATTGAGCGGAGTTCTGCTCGCGCTTTTTATCACCAAAATAACGCTCAACATCGTGTCGTTGATGGGAATGATTATGGTCGTCGGTATCGTCGCCAAAAACGGAATTTTGATGCTCGACTCGGTTGAAGAACATCTTGCCGAAGGCGAAGATTTGCAAACCGCGCTGCTGAATTCGGGACGGCGAAGATTTCGTCCGGTTTTGATGACATCGCTCGCCGCGATTTTAGGAATGTTGCCGCTTGCGCTTGCACTCGGTTCGGGTGCGGAATTGCTTCAGCCTTTGGCAATCGCCGTCATCGGCGGTTTGGTCGTCACGCTTTTGCTTTCGCTCGTGGTTACGCCGACGATTTACGCGATGCTCAAATCTGATTCATAAGATTTTTGCCCACGAAACACACGAAATAAGTAATCGAGCAAATATAAATAAAGGTTTAATTCGCAATAGATAAAAGATGAAAGATGATAACTGATAGATTACATCGCGTTTTTATCTTTTATCTATCATCTGTCCTCTATTCTGATGTTTGGTCTAAAATAATTCTGCCCGATTACTTATACGAAAAACAGTTAAAAAATTAAATCTTTGTCCTTTTTATTTCGTGATTTTCGTGTGTTTCGTGGACGGAAAATCTTTTCCAAAAATCGCGTTAGCACATTTCGCGGGCAGTATTTTTCAAAATTCAAACTAAAATAATTTGAATTTAATCGTCAGATATTTTTTCGGGTTTTGCCGAAAATCGTAAATCAATTTCGTGCCTTCGGTCGTGATTTGGTTGACGTTTGAAGTTGTTTGATTGATATTGTTGTAAAGCGTTTCGTCTGTAAGCAGTTTGCCGATTGTGCCTTTGCCGCTTTGCGCGTCGCCGATTAAAATGTCGAGTTTTGAAGCGGTTGAATTAAATCTTGCCAACGCATCGCGGGCATCGTTGTAAATCTGCTCGTCTTTTAATAACTTTCCGGCTGTGCCTTTACCTTCGTTCAAATCAGTTGTAATTGAATTGACATCGGCGGCGATTTTATTGATTTGTTCGAGCGCGGGTTTGATATTATTGATTGATTCGCGCAAATCTCTGACGGCGGCGCGGGTTTCGTTGTAAAGTTCGTCGTTTGACAAAAATTTTCCCGCTGAACCGCGTCCGGCGCGTAAATCCTTGGAAATCCCTTCAAGCTGCGCGACCGTGTTGTTCAAACTGTTGTAAAGAGCCGGATCATTTAACAATTTCCCCGCGCTGCCGTTGCCGCTATTGACTTTATCGAGCGTCGTTTGCAGTTTAACGACCGTTGTTCGCGTTTCCGCAACCGCCGTGTCTAAATTTTTATAAAGCGATTCGTCGTTGATAATTCTGCCGAGAGTTCCTTCGCCTTGATTTGCCTTGTTGAGAATTTCGTTGGTCGGAACGGCAAGTTTGTTGATTTGCTGCAAAAGCTCATTTCCCGTTTGCGTCAATTGGTTGATAGACATTGCCGAAGTCGAATCGAGAACGGTGTCTTCGGTTACGGGCGTACCTTTTGAAGTTCCGGGTGTGAGATTGATCATTTTATCGTTTGCCAAGATGCTCGTGGCGATAAGCTGCGCGGTTGAATCGGTGCGAACGCGCTCAGTTATCGGTCTGCCGTCGAGCGTTTTTTTGACCGTAATAATCGCTTCGACTTTGGCATCTTCGGGACTGTCGGGCGGAAGTAGCCGAACTTCGTCAACTTTGCCAATGCTGATGCCCGCAAGCTGCACGTCCGCGCCTTCGCGCAAGCCGTCCGCGCTGGCAAAACGTGCCTTTAATGTTATTTTTTTCTCAAACGGGTTAAATTCGCCCGTCGCGTTCAAGACCAAAAACGCTAAAATTACGAGTCCCGCCAGCACAAAAATACCGACGCGCAATTGACTAAATCCTAATTTTCTTTCGGTTGATGGCATAAATTCCAGATTCCAGATTCCAGATTCCAGATTCCAGATTTTTCTTCTAATTTGGAATCTGGAATCTAGAATCTGGAATTAAACTCATTTCCCGCGCATAAATTTCAAAATATACGGGTCTTTTGTTGATTTTAATTCTTCGTCTTTTCCGCTGAAAATTATGTCGCCGTTGCGAAGCATAATGATTTCGGTATTTATCAAACAAAGTTTTTCTCCTTCGAGTTCAAAAACGACTTCGCCATCTTCGTTGACGGTGGCGTATTCGGATGAAAGATATTCGAGATTTTTCATCTCGTGCGTCACGAATATTGAAGAAACGTCTTCCAAATCACGCAGTTTTATCGCCAATTCGCAAATCGTCCGCGCCGTCGGCGGATCAAGTCCGGCGGTTGGCTCGTCAAACATCACGATTTGCGGATCACCGACGAGTGCGCGGGCGATTCCGACGCGCCGCCGCATTCCGCCTGAAAGTTCCGCCGGCATTTTGTCAATCGCATCTTCCAAATCAACAAATTGCAGCATCCGGCGCACTTCTTTTTCAACTTCTTCTTCAACAACTCCCTGCTCGTGCAGCCGATAAGCTACGTTATCATAAACCGAAAGCGAATCAAACAACGCGCCTTCTTGGAAAACCATTCCGATTTTTTTGCGGACGTTCATCATTTCCACTTCGCTGTAATCGGTAATGTCTTCGCCGTCAATCAAAATTTGTCCCGAATCGGGTTTTAAAAGTCCTAAAATCAAGCGAATCGTCGTTGATTTTCCGCCGCCGCTGCGTCCTAAAATAACTTTCGTTTCACCGCGCCGGACGGTAAAATTTACGCCGTTGAGAATAACTTTGTCGTCAAACGCCAGAAAAACGTCGCGGAATTCAATCGCCGGAACGACGCGCTCGATGTTATCAACCGCATCTTCCAAATCAGTCGGCGCGAGTTCTTCTTCGATGATTTCTTCGGTCAAAATCTGTTCTTCAGTTTCCCGGGAAAGCATAAATTTTTACCATTATAAGTTCTAAATCAGTTTGACACCAAGTATCGTCTGTAAGGCTTTTGAAAGGAAAAAGTCGAAAATGATGACGACAATCGAAGAAAGAACAACTGCGCTGGTCGTCGAACGCCCGACTCCGACTGTACCGCCGGTCGTGCTTAAACCTTTATGACACGAAATGCTGCCGATGATCAAACCGAAAAATATCGGTTTGATCACGCCGCCGATAATGTCCTCGACTGTAATGCCGTTTCTGACCGAAGTTAAAAAAGTATCGAAACTTTGATTGAAAAGTGTCGAAGCGACCACGCCGCCGCCGATAATTCCGAAAACGTCAGCCGCGACGGTTAAAAACGGCAGCATAAAAACGAGTGCCAGAATGCGCGGCGCAACGAGTTTGCGGTTCGGATCAGTGCCGAACGCACGCATCGCGTCAATCTGTTGCGAAACGACCATCGAACCGAGTTCAGCGGAAATCGCCGAACCGATGCGCCCGGAAACCATCAAAGCGCACAAAACCGGACCGAGTTCGCGGATCAGCGAAGTCGAAACCGAACGCCCGGCTTCATTTTGAATCCCGTAATAAGCCAGCGTCGGAAAAGTCTGCAAAATCAAAACGCCGCCCGTGAAAAATCCCGTCAGCAAGACAATTGGCAGCGAACCGACACCGATAATGTCCATCTGTTTGATCAAATCCACCAAGTAGTAAGGCTTTTTGAACAAACCGAGAAAAGCGGAAATTATCAAATTAGTAATTTCCTGCAATTCAAATAAAAATTTTTTGAGCGGATTCATTTATGATTATTCTTTAAACAATAAAAGATTACAACGAAGCGGGAAAAACGACAAACGAAAAAAAACCGACTTCCGACGGAATAAGTTATTTCATAATAATTTTCGCACCTGCAATTGAACCGCCGCAAATCATCATCACGCCAAAATGGGTTTGAATTACAAAATATTATAATCTTTCTGACGGCGTGTGCAGAAATATAAGTTATAATTAACGAATGAAAAATTTGACACGAATCACATTAAACCCGAAAGTGATGGGCGGAAAACCTTGCATTCGCGGGCTTCGAGTTACGGTCGGAACAATTGTCGGACTTTTTGCTTCGGGTTATAAAAACGCCGCGATTTTAAAACTTTATCCTTATTTGGAAGAGGAAGATTTACGAGAGGCTTTGGCTTATGCCGCGTGGCGTTCCGAAGAAATTGAACTGCCGTTAGTTTCCTTATGAAAATTTTGCTCGATATGAATCTTTCACCTGATTGGGTTACTGTTTTTGCTAAAAATAAAATTTCATCGGTTCATTGGTCAACAATCGGCGATCCGCGAGCCGAAGACACGGAAATAATAGATTGGGCGCGAACCAATGAGTATATCGTTTTCACACACGATTTGGATTTCGGCGCGATGCTGGCTTTAACAGGTGCGGAAAGTCCGAGCGTCATTCAAGTTCGCACTCAAGACGTAACGCCAACTCATCTGAAGACAATAGTTCTGGAAGTTCTGAAAAATCATAAAGAATTGCTTGAAGCGGGCGCGTTAGTTATTTTGGATGAAGGACGCGAACGAGTGCGAATTTTACCTTTGAAAAGGTAATTTGAAAATTAAAAAACAAACCACTAAAAAGACATCAAAAATTTACTGTTTTTTCTAACTTTTCAAGGTTTATAATTGTTTCGATTGGATAGCCGTCTATTAACAAAACTATCGGCTCTGCGCCGCTTTCTTTAATGGCATTTAAGAGTTTTAACACATCGCCATATTTTGTTGAAACTGGTGCTTGAACGCCGACAGCTTTCACAATCTTAGTGCTGTTTGCCTCAAATACATTGTTTTCTTTTCCTTCCCGAAAAATTTCCTTTAATCTTTGCGACAAAATATCTGTATTCTGAATATTTCCGTTTATTTCCGAGTTAATTTTTATATTTCCATTTTTTTCCAGAGTAACAAACAAAAGAGCATCATAGTTCGGCAAACCTTTTGGAATCGGATTTGGAATCGGTTCTTGCGGAAAAAGGAAATGATTAAAACGCCAGAAATTTTCTTCTGTTGAAAGCGACTTATCAACAATCGGCGGAACTTTAACAATTATGTATTCTTCTTCCTTAACCGGCGTTTTAGAGCATCCTAAAAAAGAAATGCTCAATAATATGATCGCTAAACTTTTACTGTAACTTTTATTCATTTTGAAATTAGACACCAAATTTTGAATTAAGTTTCACATATTCAGTTATTCTTTCTCGCCTGCGACTGAACTGCCGTAATAGCAACCGCGTCAACAATATCTTCCGTCTTGCAGCCGCGCGAAAGGTCGTTGCAGGGTTTGTCCAAACCTTGCAGAATCGGACCGATTGCCGTGCCATTGGTTAATCTTTCGGTTAATTTATAAGCGATGTTTCCGGCGTTCAAATCGGGAAAAATCAGTACATTAGCGCGTCCGGCAACACTCGAACCGGCGGCTTTTGATGCGGCAACCGACGGAATTAACGCCGCGTCAGCCTGCAATTCGCCGTCAATTTCGAGGTCGGGAAAACGTGCGCGGACGGTCTTTGTCGCTTCGACAACTTTGTCAATAAAAGGATGTTTCGCGCTTCCTTTGGTCGAAAACGAAAGCATCGCAACTTTCGGTTCGACATTTAAAAGAGCGCGGCACGAATCAGCCGAAGCGATGGCGATTTCGGCGAGTTCCGCCGCGTTCGGATCAATAACCACGCCGCAATCGGCGTAAATCATCGCGCCTTCGTGTCCGAATTTTTTGTCGGGAACGATCATCAAAAAAAACGACGAAACAGTTTTGAAACCCTGCCGAACGCCGATGCAGCGAAGCGCAGCGGCGACCGTGTGCGCCGTCGTATTTGTCGCGCCCGCCACCGAACCGTCTGCTTTGCCCAATTTTACTAAAAGATTTCCGTAGTAAAGCGCGTCTTTAACGGTTTGTTCGGCTTCTTCCAAAGTGATGCCTTTGGCGCGGCGCAGTTCGTGGTAAAAAGTCGCAATTTTGCCGAATTCGTTTGATTTCAGGTGGTCGAGAATTTCCACGCCGTTCAAATTTGCGCTTGTTTGCCGTGCTGAATCGCGGATTTTTTCTTCGTCGCCGATCACCGTAATTTTGGCAATCCCGTCGCGGACACACATTTCAGCCGCCTGAATCGTTCTGGAATCCTCGCCTTCGGGCAAAATTATGTGCTGAATGTTTTCCGAAGCGCGTTGTCTGATCTTTTCGAGTATCATATTCTTTTTAATGAATTTATCACACAATTTTTACTCGTGAAAACTTCGACAAACGGCGGAAAATTCCATAGACTGTGTAAAACGAAAAAAAGGAGCAAACAAAATGACTGAACCGCAGACGGCGAAAATTCAAAAAAAGACGCGCAAGGAAAGATCGGAATTAAAAGACAGAATGCGAAATCTGCTGATGTTTCTGCCGAATTTAGTGAAACTTTTCGGCAAACTTTTGACCGATAAACGAGTTCCTTCGACGGAAAAATTTCTGGTCGTCGGCGCAATCGCTTATGTGATAATGCCGCTTGATTTTATTCCCGACATAATTCCGTTTGCCGGACAGGTTGACGATATTTATTTAGTTGCGCTGACGCTGACCCGTTTGATTAGCCGCACTGATGAAAAGGTTTTAAATGAACATTGGTCGGGCGGCGGCAATCTTGCGTCATTGGCGGAATCAATCTCCAATATTGCTCCGATGCTCCTTCCGAAAAGAGTTTCGCGCATTCTGTCTTCAAAAGTCGAACTTACGCCAGCCGCCAAATCGTTGACCGAAACTTTTGAAAGGAAACAGCCGTTCGCCGTCGAAATTCCGCAAACCGAAAGCGGCGAAAAAGTTAAAATCGCCTCGCCGTCTTAAAAGTTGTCAGAACCGTCTGCGTAAGCGGGCTGATTAAGTTTTAAATGTCAGATGTCTCAAGTCCACGTTCAACCGCCCGCTTACGCAGACGGTTCTGACGCACTTTCTGTCCGTTGAATTCGGCATAATCAAAAATAAATAATCCATACGGCGCGATGCCGATTTTTTCAGTCGTTTGATGGTGTCGTTGATGTGCGGCGCGAATTTTCAGCAGTAATTTACTGTTTGATTTAAACGGCAAAAAACGGCGATGTGTAAAAAAGTCGTGAATGATAAAATAGACAAAGCCGTAAATCGAAATGCCTAAACCAATCGGAAAAGAAATCGAATAAGCAAAAGGCTTTTCGGCGAAAACCATCAGAAAAATCGAAAAAAGCCCGAAGGTTACGGAGAAAATATCATTTAATTCAAATGCACCTTTTCGCGCCGTGTGATGCGTTTGATGAATTTTCCATAAAACGCCGTGAAATAAAAACCGATGCGCGGTGTATGAAAAAATTTCGACGGCGACGAAACCGAAGATTGTTAAAAAGATAAACTGCATTTTGATATAATTCCGAAAATAATTTTTACAGTATTAGACGACAATTTTATGAAAGAAAACTTTTCGACGCAAATCTCGCTCTGGCATCAATTTATCGAAACAAAAAACGCGGAACTTCTGCACGAACTTCTTGCCGACAACGTAAAATTTCATTCGCCGTTCGTCTGGAAACCGAAAGACGGCAAAATGATGGCGACGGCGATTTTGACGACGGTTACGGAAGTTTTTGAAAATTTCCAATACATTCGCCAAATTTTCGACAAAAATCTGGCTTGCCTGGAATTTACGGCGCGTGTCGGCGAATTCGATTTGCGCGGTGTTGATCTTATCGAATTTGACGCGAATGGCAAAATGATTGATTTGAAGTGATGATTCGTCCGGCAAACGCGCTCCAAAAACTCGGCGCGGAAATGACGAAAAAACTGACGGAAAAAGGTTATTTGAAATAAATACAATTTGTTGGTTGCCCGCGAATTACGTTAATTTTCACGAATTTTTACTGATTTTAATAATTGATTCTGAAAATTTATTCGCGTTAATTCGTATAATTCGCGGGCAAAAATTCTTATCAGAAACTACGATCATTTTATGGAAAATTCCGAATTCGATTTCGGCGCGTCTTTGAATCAGCCGCCGATTTTGGAAAATTACAATCTTTTTACTTCCGATGCAGCTTTGCAAAATGCCGTCAAAGCAAACGGCGGCGCGTGGAATAATGAAAAAGCGGCAAAATTCGGCGCGATTTTGGGAAATTCCGAAACTCTCCAACTCGGAAATCTCGCCAATAAAAATCCGCCCGTTTTGAAAACTCACGACCGTTTCGGCAATCGTCTTGATTTCGTCGAATTTCATCCGGCTTATCACGAATTGATGAAAACAGGCGTTGAAAATGAAACGCACAGTTTGAGTTGGACGTGCGAAAAACGCGGCGCGTACGTTGCGAGAAGCGCGTTGGCATTTATAAAACAGCAGGTTGACGAAGGCACGAGCTGTCCGCTGACGATGACTTTTGCCGTCGTGCCGAGTTTAAAAATCGAACCGGAAATCGCCGCCGAATGGCTGCCGCGCGTTTTATCAAATGAATATGATCCGCGATTTATTCCCGCGTCCGAGAAACGCGGCGCGACGTTCGGAATGGCGATGACCGAACCGCAAGGCGGCAGCGACGTTCGCGCCAATATCACTTTCGCCAAAAAATTAAACGCGCACGGCGAATATAAAATCACGGGCAGAAAATGGTTTTGCAGTGCGCCGATGTCCGACGCATTTTTGGTGTTGGCGCAAACGGAAAAAGGAATTTCGTGTTTTCTGATGCCGCGTTTTACGTCCGACGGAACAAAAAATTCAATTTATTTTCAGCGTTTAAAGGATAAACTCGGCAACAAATCGAACGCTTCCGGCGAAGTCGAATTTCACGCTTCCTACGCGAAAATCATCGGCGAAGAAGGTCGCGGCGTGGCGAATATTATGGAAATGGTGCGCCACACGCGGCTCGACTGCGCCGTCGGTTCGGCGGGAACTTTGCGCCGCGCCGTCGCCGAAAGTCTGCATCATTGCGCCAATCGCAAAGCGTTCGGTAAATTGTTGATTAAGCAGCCTTTAATGCAAAATTTGCTGGCGGATTTATCGCTCGAAAGCGAAGCGGCGACGGCTTTTGCGTTTCGACTTGCAAAAGGTTTTGACAACGCGGCAAACGACGAACAGGCAAAAATCTTTACGCGAATCACCACGGCAATCGGCAAATTCTGGATTTGCAAACGCGCCGTTTTCGCCGTCGGCGAAGCGTTGGAAGTTTTGGGCGGCAATGGCTACGTCGAAGAATCGGTTTTGCCGCGGCTGTACCGCGATATTCCCGTCAATTCGATCTGGGAAGGTTCAGGAAACGTGCAGTGTCTGGACGTTTTGCGTTCGATGCACAAGGAAAAAAACAACATCGAAGTTTTGTTAAATGAAATAAATTCGGCTCGCGGAATCAACAAAATTTTTGATGATTTTATACCAAATATAGAAAAAGAATTGCTCGACACAAACAATCTGGAATTTCGCGCCCGCCGCGTTGTCGAAAAATTAGCTTTGGCTTTGCAAGCCGCGACTTTACTGCAAACCGCGCCGGATTTCATCAGCGAAACTTTTTGCAGTTCGCGTCTTTCCAAAGACAATTTTTTGAATTTTGGAACTTTGCCTGTCGGATTTGAAGTTGAAAAAATTATCGAGCGTTCGCTGCCTCAAAGCGAAAAACTTTAACCGAAAAGCGACGGCTGAATATCCTTGTTTTTTATAATTTTGGCGATAGTTTTCGGATTCATCTTATTTTTTCGCGCTTCGATTTTCGTCTCGCGTTTTTCCCAACGCGCTTTTTTCGCCTTCGGTTCCAATGAAGCGTAAAAACATTCGACACCGCGTTTTTGAAACTCTTCCGTCGTCCGTTTCATCGCTTTTTCAACCGTTTTTTCGGCAAGCCATTCGGGAAAATGTTCTCTGAATAAATTTTGCGTAAGTTGTTTGTGATTCATCGAAGCGATCCAAACTCTTTTTGTAATAAACGGCGCGAATCTTTCGGCATAAATTTCGGGATTGAGCGGCAAAATCGGCATACACGACAGGCGCGTTTCGATTCCGGCTTCAAAATACAATTTCAAACCGCGTTCCCTTTCAATCAAACTCGGTGCTTTCGGCTCAAAAATCTTCTTCACGTCGTCGCGGTCAGTGTGAATCGAATAGCTGACGAGAACGCTCGTTTTCTTCGCAAGTTCCTGCAACATCGGAATATCCTGCGCCACATCGCGTGAAGTTCCGCGCGTCTGCACTTCCAATTCGAGCGGCGGATTGTCCAGAAAAAATTCCAAAATCGGCGGAACGAGTTTCAATTTCTGCTCAATCGGCATATAAATATCGGTCGCGTTGCCGAAATAAATTTTCGATTTTTTGACTTTATCTTTTTCTTTATTCAGCAGTTCGACGAGATTCGTTTTGTAATCAACCCATTCGCCCCAGCCGGTTTTATCCCATTTTTCTTTGGTGCGTCCGGTGAAAAAATTCATCTTGATCGCCGAACAGAATTCACACGCGAAAACGCAGCCTCGATACGGATTGATCGCAATATTTTTCCCGTAAGTCGAACTTAAAGCATTGCGGGCGAGCATCGGTTTGAGCGTGAAGGACATATAAATTATAACTTTTTCAAAACAACAATAAATTCACGATTCATTGTATTTTCCGTTGCTCCGATAATATTTGAAGGACTATTGCGAAGCGGCATTCTCTTATTCGGAATTGTGCGATGAAAGGTTTTTATGTATTTAAAGTTACTTTGCTCAAAAAAGTTTTTGACAGCTAAATTTGTTGGTAACACCGTGCCTTTGACTTTTCGATTACCAACAACATAAGAAGTTAGACCATTTCGTTTAACTAATTTAGAAACATTAGTAATTGATTTTTGTAAATCTTCATAAAAGGCTGAAACTTCAATGGCGCGTTTTTGGTCAATCTCTGCAATTTTACTGATTGCTGTATCCAGTTCTGGACAATCGAATTTTTCAATCTGCTTTCCTTTTTTACTTCCCATTAATTTCCCGTCAATTTTTTCCGGTTGAAACAAATCAAGCCAAGCCGCAGATAAACGTGAATATTGCCCGTAAGCAACTGTCGTCGTCGAATCTCCATATGGTGGTGAAGTCAGAACAACATCAACTTTTTTCTCATATTTTTCGAGATGACTTTCAACCGTATTAAATTCAAAAATCTCAGAAGTCGGAATAACTGATAGTTCTTCAATGACTTTTAGAAATTTTATTAATCCTTTTCGATTGCGCTCAAGTTTTGCAGACATCAAACTGAAAACATTCGGTTGGAAATTTGCTAAAGTTTCTTTGTTATAGCGATAAAGTTTGAATTCGTGAGTCCGCGTATTTGATGATTCACGAACGGTTTCGCTAAAAGCCGTCAGGAAAAAAAGTTTTGTTTCTATATTTGAAATTTCGGCAATAAAATTTTTAATTACCGATAAATTTTCAGTTACTTCATCCTTAAACCAAAAATTGAGTCGTGAAATTCCCGCAATTTCGGTGATTTGAGAAGTTTTAGGATTAGATAAAATATATTTTTGAAATTGTTTAATGTGAAAATCAATTTCAGACAAATCAAAAATTGTTGTCTTAGCTTTTGAAATCAATCGAGCAAGTGGATTTAAATCAAGTCCGACAACATCAAAACCTTTAATGAAACCTTCTACTAAAGTTGTTCCCGTTCCACAATAAGGATCAAGCAAAAGTCCTTTTTGATTTTTGGCAAACAAGTTAAGAAATTGGCGAGCTATTTGCAGAATCATTCGGGCAGGATAATCGTGATAACAATGTGTGAGTTCGCGTGTGTTTTCACCCTGAAACGTCCAGTCAATTTCGTCTGGAGTAAAAAGTTTCGGTTGTGTAATTGTCGCTAAACTCATATTTCTCTGACATTTTTGAAAAGAAAACTAAGTTTGTTTTCTTTGACCCGAAAACCTGTTCCGTGATTTCTGGCAGAAGTTCCTTTATCGTGCAATCTTAAATCAACCAACACATTTCCTGCAAGAATTTGTTCGCGTATAATTTCAGGAGAAGTATCAGTCAAAAGTTGAGCGCGAGAAAAATGAAACCATTCAATATCGCCGCGCATTTCGCTGAAAGCACTTACCAAAATAAGTCCGGGAATTTTCTTGCAAAACTGTTCTGCTAAAGCATCAAGTTGCCATTCAGCAATCAATTCACCCGAAATATGCCGCACTGAAATTGAATTTTCTTCGTTAAAAAGAAAAAGTCCCGTGCTGTTCGGTGTTGGCGACATCGTAAAATATAAACCCATTCTGCCGTTAATATCAGGCGTTCCATATTTCCGAATGGCTTTAAGCGGCTTCATTTTCCAAGACTTACGATTGAAAGTAAAAAGCGTAATCATCGAAGTCGAGCCGATTCGATGGGCTTTAAGTCAACCTCGTGCAAATCCGGCAAAGCAATATTGTTTTCAGTCAAGCCGAGAAGTTGTTCCAATGTTTGACCAATTCCAGTTGGTCCGCGCCTAACGCTTTGAATCCAATTTTGCTGTTTAATTTTGTCGAATTTTTCTTGAAATTGCTCGATTGTAAACATTTTTTTCTTATTGATTCCAAGAAACCTGACTTTTTAATCTCATAATTGATTTTCTTTGCCGAGAGTTTCAATAACCGCGAGCAACAGTTCGAGATTTAAAGACATTAAATTATTTTAACAAATAATCGCTCAAATTTTTCAGAAGCCTTTGATGTCTTTCGGCGGAAATACTGCCGATTGTCCCAACAATTTCACTGCGCGGCAAAACGAGCAAAAAGCCTAACCTAATGAGCGATTCCGAATCAAGATTGCTTTGCGCGAAATCATCGTCTTCAAGCGAAATCACTTCGTCGAAATTCTCGACCTTTTGCCGAATCTGTGTGCTGATGCCGCAAATTAAAAAATCTCTGAACGGCGGTATTTCGCGCAAAATTAAAGCCGGACGGCGTTTTAAACTGCCGTCCGACTGCGGAAAAATTGCGATAACGACATCAGATTCCTTCATATTCGGGATTGAATTCTTTTATTTTATCAAGCGAATATTCCGGTTCGTCGCCAGCATAAGCTCGCGCCAAACTTCGTTTGCCAAGTTCCAGCCAGTCGTTCATTTCTTCATCGTCTTCGACAACTTTAATAATAACTTTTGTATTTGGCGGAAGTTCGCACGGTTCGTCAAAAAGAATTTGCTTGCCGTCAAAATGTCCTTGTATTTCAAGCATAATGTTTTTTACCTTTGAAGAAATTATACTACAAATTCCAACCAATCTGACTTTTAAGGCGCATCATTGATTTTTCTTTGCCGAGCGTTTCAAAAATCGCCAGCATTGAAGGTCCGACGGCTAATCCGGTCAGCAAAGTTCTCGCGCCATTCATAATTACGCCGAGTTTTGTGCCTTTTTCTTCGGTGAAATCTTTGACGACGGTTTCGATTTCGTCGTGCGTGAAACTTTCCATCGGTTCAAAGCGGTCGGCGAGTTCGGGCAGCCATTTTTGCAAATCTGGAAACTTTTTCAAATTTTTCTGCACGGCTTTTTCGTCAAAATCGAAATCTTCGCTGAAATATGCGCGTCCCTGCGTCGAGAAATCTTTCAAGGTAAAAAATCTCTCGCGGATTAAATCAACGGTTTTTTCAAACCACGCTTTATCGTCGTCTTCGTATTCGTCGCGCCAGAGCTTGGCGAATTTGAGTTCGGCTTTGACGGACGGCAACAATTTTTCGAGCGGCATCGTGCGGATATATTCGGCGTTCATCCAGATCGCTTTGTCGTCCGTCCAATGTTTCGCGCTCGTCGGGTCGAAATTAAACGTCGCGTTTGATTGATGAATTCTGTCGAGCGAGAATTTTTCAATTAATTCGTCGAGATTGTAAATTTCCTGTTCTTCGCCCGCCGACCAACCCAAAAGCGCGAGAAAATTGCGAAACGCTTCTGGCAGAAATCCGGCGTCGCGGTAAGTCGTCATCGAAACGATTTCGCCATGAATGCGTTTTGAAAGTTTTTTGCCGCCCGGAGCTAAAATAAGCGGCAAATGCGCGAAACGCGGCGGTTTTTCGCCCAACGCTTCGTAAATCAAAATCTGTTTATGTGTATTTGTTAAATGATCTTGCCCGCGAATGACATCGGTGATTTCCATTTCGATGTCGTCGCAAACAACCGCGAGATTATAAAGCGGATGACCGTCGGAACGCAGTAAAACTAGGTCTTCGGTTTCGGCGTAATCGCGTTCGTTCAAACCATAAACCGCGTCTTCAAAACTCGTCTTTCCCGTTTCTGCAACTTTCAGACGAATAGCAAACGGTTCGCCTGATTTGGCGCGTTCATCACTTTCTTCTTTTGATAAATCGCGGTATTCATTGTCGCGCATTGATTTTTCGCCTTGGTTTTGACGGGCGCGGTCAGCGATTGCCTGTTTAATATTTTTGTCGCCGGTTTCCGCTTTCGGCGTAAAATCCCGATACGCTTTGCCTTCTTCGAGAAGTTTTAGCGCGGCGGTGCGGTGTTTGTCGGCGTTATTCGATTGAAAAACGATTTCTTCGTCGGGCGCGAAACCGAGCCATTTTAAGCCTTCTAAAATTGACTGCAAAGATTCTTCGGTTGAACGCTGCCGGTCGGTGTCTTCGACGCGCAGAAGAAATTTTCCGCCGACATTGCGGGCGTATAAATAATTAAAAAGCGCGGTTCTTGCCGAACCGATGTGTAAATATCCTGTCGGGCTTGGTGCAAATCTAACTCTTATTGTCATAAATTAATTCCAGTCTTTCTTCAGTAATAATTCTTCGATGCGGTAAATATGCACATAATCGTGCAGTGACAAATGGCGAAACATTATAAAAATCGAATAATGTGCGTATTCTTCGTGGTTTGCCGTGCGCCGACCATTTTTCGGGCTGCGGACGGCGTTTGCGAAAGTTTTCGGGAATCTCGCGGACAATTTCCAAAATCGCGGGCGCGTTTTCCAAATTCTCTAAAATTGCTTCGATATTTTTCATTTTTTTATAATTTTTCTTTCAATTCGCTGATCTGATTTGTTAAATCTTCCAGTTTCTTTAAAACGTCCTTCTTAAACTTATTGTCGTCAATGTTGTCTTTGCCCTCGACAAGAAAAGTTCCGTTCGGGTCGAGAACGCATTTGTCAACATCTTCAACGCCGGAAAAACCCTCTGCGTGTGCGATTACGTCTAAATCTTCCTTTGTTAGAAGTTCGCGCTTAATAGCTTTTTCGTCGAGTTTGCCGTTTTCAATCAATGTGCGCGGAGAACCTTCGAGAAAAGATTCGGCAGCATTGCTTCTAAATTTTAAGTGAGCCATCGCCCAATTAATTCCGAGTAAAGCCGTTGCGCCGACAAGTCCGCCGGACAGTGATGTGTCGTCGCCGATTATGGCGTTTTGCACTGTATTTGAAAGCGACAGCAAAACAACCAGATCAACCGGATTAAGCTGCGCCAATTCGCGTTTGCCGAACAAACGAAGAAAAAAAACAAGTACGGCATAAACTAAAATCGGGCGAATTACCTTTTCCAGCCAAGTAACTTTCTCGTGGTCAAGGTAAAACATATTCGCCCACGCCGAGCCTTCAAAAACAGCCAAATGAAGTTCAATGAACATTTGCGGAAAACCTCCCAAATCAAAATCTTACAATTCTGAAATGAGTTTATTCCCAAAAGATAAAACTTAAAAGGCTATTTCAGTTTTCAAACCAAAATAGCCTCAAGATTTTTCTGGCGGAGATGACAGGATTCGAACCTGTGGAGGGCTTTTGACCCTCAACAATTTAGCAAACTGCCGCTTTCAGCCACTCAGCCACATCTCCGCACTTTCTGATGAAAGCATTTTTAATTTTAGCCGTTGGGCAAACTTTGTCAAGTTTGGCTCATCATACAGCCAAAGTTTTTGTGTTTGCTTGACAGATTTACCGTTTAGACAGAAAATACAATACTTGCGTGAATTGTATTATTTGAAAGTTTGCGTCGAAAGTCGTAGCATTCCGCTACAGATTCTCCCTGAAATATGATTGATCGGAGGTCGTTTTTTAGAATGTTTTCTTCAGTTTTGCCGATAAAAAAGTTAACAGGAATAGTTTTGATTGCGTTAGTTGCCTTTACTGCAGCTTTTATTTCTGCGTCTGAAGTGCAGGCTGAAGTTGTCGTCGAAAATAACGCCGGTATCGGCATTATTAAAGGAATCGTGCGCGACAATTCGGGAAATCCGATTGCCGATGCGTATGTTTCGATCTTTCGCACCGGAACTTCAAATCTTTTGAAACAAGTTCGTTCGGCGGCGGACGGAAGTTTTTTGGCGAAAATTATTCCCGGAACTTACACGGTTTTGGCGGTTGCCGAAGGTTTTAATCCCGTAACAATTTCTGAAGTCGAAGTTGATCGTTCGGCGGAGATTACTTATAAATTTAAGTTGGAACGCTCAGGCGGCGGCAACACTTTGCCTGAAAAACGCCCGGATCGCTACAGTTCAAAATCCCGTATTCGTGCCGCTCAGATGAACCGCTCCATTTATCAGAACAAGGAAGGCGACGCGCCGATTGACGAAAATGCAGTTGCGGAAAGTGATGAAATTTCAGATAATGAAGATAAAACAAAACGAAGCGGGCAAACCATTGTCCAAAGTTATTTTGCGAGTTCCGACAGTGGAAATTATGCGGGCTTAAATTTCGCCAGACTTCAGTCTTTGAGCAAAAATGCAGAAGTCGTTTTTGCCGGACAAATCGGAACAAGTTCATCAGCACCGCAAAGTTTTCAGGCAAATCTCAAATTCAGACCGAACGAAAAACATCAAATCCGCTTAAACGGCACAGCCGTAAAATTCGGCAAAGTTAATACTGCAAACAGCGAAAAAACGCTCGGACAAGTTTCCGTTCAGGCTTTAGACGAGTGGAAAGTGCGCGAAGGCGTGATTTTTGTTTATGGTTTGGATTATTCTCGTTTTGTCGGCGCGGGCGATGATTTTTCAATCAGTCCGCGTTTCGGTTTGCAGTATGATCTAAATTTCAAAACCCGTCTTCGCGCCGCTTATACGACACAAACGGAAGAAAAAACTTGGCAGCAGGCGATTGAACTCGAAGATACGCAAGTCCTTTTCCGCGAACCTGTCGCCGTGCAGGATTTTGTTGTTGAAAACGACAAGCCGCAAATGAATAAAAGCCGCCGGCTCGAATTCGGTATCGAGCGGGTGTTGGACAATAAATCCACCATTGAAGCGAATGCCTTTTTGGATACAACAGTTAGTCGCGGAGTCGGTTTGACAAACATTTCATTTGACGCACTCGGCGATAATGCTTTCGGAGATTTTGTCGGCAATCAGCAAGGCAGAGCGCAAGGTGTCAGAGTAGTTTATACGCGAAGATTGAACGGAAATTTCAGCACTTCGGCAGGTTATGCTTTCGGAAGCGGACAAAAACTTTCGGAAAAAGCGATTACGAATCCCGCCGATGTTTTTGAAAATGATCTCTTTCAAACCATCATCGGACAATTTACTACCGATCTAAAAACAGGAACGCAGATTAAAACCATTTTCCGCCTGTCGCCGCAAGCGACGGTTTTTGCAATTGATCCGTTTCAGGGAAGATTGGCAATTTATGATCCGGGTTTAAGCGTCATAGTTACCCAATCCCTGCCGAATTGGGGTTTGCCGCTTCGCGCCGAAGCTATTGTTGATGCGCGAAATTTATTTGATTTTCAACCGAGCGTGAGCAGTGAAGAAGGAACTTTGCAGCTCAATTCGCAACGGCGAACTTTACGCGGCGGAATTTTAGTCAGATTTTAGAAAAAATCGGTAAAATAAAGCAACAACTATGGTGCGTAGGAAGTTATTCTTACGCACCATTTTTTTCCAAAATCTCGGATATGAAGCAAAAATCTGAATGAAACTTCAGACTTATTAACTGTTTATAAAAACAGATGCGCTTTATTTAGCGTAAAAATTGGTAAAACATTAGCAAATAGCTATTGGAACGCATTTTGCGTCTAAAAAAGAATGGGTTAGTTTGCCTTTAATTATGAAGGGTAAAATTCTTACAAGTTGGAGTTTGGTTTGGCTGTTGGCAACGATTATGTTCGTCGCCGGTGGCGCACTCAATCTTTCGCAACGCTCTTATCACGCATTGCCGCCGACTGACGGTGTGAATTGGGCGCAAAAAGCAGATGGTATTTATGCCGTAAAAGTCCTGCCGGAACTTGCCGCCTCAAGAGCAGGCATTGCCGTCGGCGATAAACTTATCGGCATTTCTCTCGACGAAAAACAATTTGATGAAATTATCTCGCCCGCCGATGTGCAGATGTATCTCGAAACTGCCGGTGTTGACGGCAACCTGACTTACTTTTATCAACGTCCTTCCTATTCGTTTTCCGATAATTTTTATTACTCCGACTTAAAACACATTGACACGCTTCCGCGTTGGACGGCTTCGATAATTTTTCTGTCCGTCGTCGGTTTGGTTTGGCTCGGTATCGGTGTTTTTGTTCTTTTCAAACAAGGCAGCCGTTCACCGTTCGTTTTGCATTTCGCTACGGTTTGTCTTGCGGCATTCGTTTTTCACGTTTATAAACCGATTGGCTTGGGCGAAGATTTGGATTTGGCAATCAGCCTTTTAGACGATTTCGCCTTTGCATTTTTCGTGCCGCTTTTTCTGCATTTTTGTTTGCGTTATCCGGTCAGAAGCGAGGTTTTTGACGAATCGCGCTGGAAAACTTACGCGCTTTATGTTCCGGCGACTTTTATTTCACTCGGAATTTTCACGCTTTCGCTGATTTATTATTTCGCTCAGAAAGCCGATTTTGTCGCCGGTCTTGCAAATTTCACCGACAGATTTAATCTTTTCGGTATCTTTTATCAAGCGAATTTTTATCATTTTGTTGTCGGCATTTCGCTCGGCGCGAGCATTTTGCTGTGGCGGTTTCTCAAAAACAAACATCAACCGCTTGTTCGTCAACGCATAAAATGGGCGATGTGGGGAACACTCGCGGCAGTTGTTCCGATTCTGACTTTTCAAATTGCCAAACGCTTTTTTTATTTGCCGGAAGACAGTTTGACAGTCGCGCTGACAACTTTGCCGTTGGCTTTGATTCCGCTGAGTTTCGGGCATTCCGTCGTGCGTTATCGTTTGATGGACGTTGATATTGTCGTGCGCCGCGCACTCGTTTATGCGATGACGACGTTGGCGATTGCGATGATGATCGGCACGGTCGCGCTCGGTCTCGTTTTTCTCGCCGTCGGCAGCAATCTTTCAAAAACCGAAATCACGCTTCGCGCTTTAATTGCGGTAATTGCGATGGCTGGAATCGTTTTGCTTTCCGAACCGCTCAAAAAGTTTTTGCAGGAACGCGCTGACAGATTTTTTTACGGCGAACGCTACGATTTGCGAAACGGTTTGCTTGATTTCGGCAGAACAATTTCGGCGACAACCGCGCTCGAACCGTTGCTCAATGCTTTGACCGAAAGATTACAGCAAGTTCTCGATGTCGAAAAAGTTGCGGTTTTTATCGAAAGCGAAAACTCGCCCGAAGGATATAAAATCGCAAAATCGGTTGGAATAACCGAAAATTATAAAATTCCGAATGACTTTCGGCAGATGATTAGGCGCAAATCCGCCGAAAAAGGTATTGTCCGCGCCGACGAATTGGAGTTGCTCGAAGCGGAAGACGATCAAGAAAATTATAACGGCAACGGCAATGGAAACGGCAAAGTTTTCGGACTCAATAAAAGAAAAATCGTCCGTCAGGAACTCCATTATTTTGTGCCGTGCGTCGTGCGCGGAAAAATGGTTGCGGTGGTCGGTTTGGGACGCGCCTCGGACGGTTCGCTTTTGTCGAGCGAAGATTTGGAAATTTTGCAAACGGTTTCCGGTTATGTTGCTGTTGCCGTCGAAAACAGTTTGCTTTATCAGGAACAGGAAACACGCGCCGAAGAACTCGCTTTGCTCAAGGAATTTAACGAATCAATCGTCGAATCGGTCAATGTCGGATTGATTGCGGTTGACGAAGAAGGACGAATTACGCGCTGCAATTCGACGTTTGAAGCGATGATGGATTTGAGCCGCGAACAAACTATCGGTAAACTCGTCGAAGACGTTTTCGATGAAAGTTTCGCCTTGAATTTGGAAAACATCTTAGGCAAATCGCGCTGGCATCTGACCGAAATCCGCAACGCCTACAAACTTTTTACGACCAATGCACAAGGCAAAGCGTTAATCATAAACGTCGCCGTTGCGCCGCTTCGTTCTGCGACAAACGATCAAACCGGCGCGATTATCGTTTTGGAAAATGTAACTTCGCGCATTAAACTTGAAGAAACTTTACAGCAGAGCGAAAAACTTTCAAGCATCGGACTTCTCGCGGCAGGTGTCGCGCACGAAGTCAACACGCCTCTAACCGGAGTTTCGAGTTATACGCAGATGCTTCTCGGAATGATTCCCGAAACCGATCCGAAACACGCACTGCTGAAAAAAGTTCAAAAACAAACCGACCGCGCTTCAAATATCGTCGGCAATCTCTTAAACTTTTCGCGCACCGGGAATGCGACGGAGTTCCACGAAATTGAAGTCAACAAACTGCTTGAAGATACGCTCCAACTGCTCGAACCGCAAATGCGAAAATCACGGGTTGAAATTATCAAAAATTATTCTGCAATTCCGCCAAAAGTTCTCGGCAACGCCGGAAAGTTACAGCAAGTTTTGACAAATTTAATCATCAATGCGCGGGACGCGATGCTCGGCGGCGGAACTATTACTTTGACGACTGAATTCGGCGATGAAGATGAAATTATCATCAAAGTTTCCGACACCGGAAGCGGCATCGAACCGGAAAATTTGAACAAAATTTACGACCCGTTTTTCACCACAAAAGACGTTGGCAGCGGCACGGGTTTGGGTTTGGCGGTTTCTTACGGCATCGTTCAGGAACACGCCGGAACAATCGAAACCATCAGCGAAGTCGGCTTCGGAACGACTTTTCGCCTAGTTTTTCCGCCTGTTCAAATTACGCAGATTCACCGCGCAGTCAGTTAGATTCTAAGTTCGGTGCTTTTACCTCGGATAAATTTGACGAAAATTTGTTATTCAAATAAGTCACGCTCGGAGGTTTATTTTAGAGATTATTTCAATTTCCTCAAAATCGGTGAAATCTCATAATTTTTGATGCTGTGAACTTTTCGGCAAGTCTTGGCTGACAAAAAACGAATGAAATCCAAAATCCAAAATCTAAAATCCAAAATTCACATTGGCTGTCAGGGTTGGAATTACGGCGATTGGATAACAAAAGCGGACGGCGAAACGGTTTTTTATCCGCGCGGAACGCGCAGCGACGAAATGCTGGAAATTTATGCGGGAATGTTTGACACGATTGAAATTGATTCGACATTTTACGCGATTCCGCCAAGCACGAACGTCGAAAACTGGTATAAAAAAACGCCTGAAAATTTTGCGTTTTCATTAAAATTGCCGCAGGAAATTACACACAATCTTTCTTTGCGAAAACAGTCATTTGAGGTTTTAGACGAATTTTGCGAAAGAATTCTGCTGCTCAAAGAGAAACTCGCCGTCGTTTTGATTCAGCTTCCGCCGCAGTTTGAAGCAAACAAAGAAAACGCACAAAATCTGCGCGAATTTTTGCAGAAATTGCCAAAAGAGATTCGTTTCGCCGTCGAATTTCGTGCGCGGCAATGGCTGATTGATTGGACGTTTGAAGAATTAGAGAAAAACAAAGTCGCTTTATGTTTGGTCGAAGGCAGTTGGATTCCGCGCGAAATGATGTTTGAAGCAATTGCAAAACCGACGGCTGATTTTTCGTATATTCGCTTTATGGGCGAAAGGGATTTGCTGAAATTCGATAAAATTTATCGCCTGCAAGACGCGAATTTGCAGATGTGGAAAGACGAAATCGAAAATATAAAAGCGAAGGATGTTTTCGTTTATTTCAGCAATTATTACGAAGGACACGCGCCCGCCGGCGTTAATAAATTGAAAAAATTGTTCGGAATAAAAGCGATTGATGCAGAAACTCTGGAAAATCAGGCTTCACTTTTTTGACGAAAAATTAAAATCAAGCGACTTTTTCGATGCCGTAGCGGGCAATTTTCATATACAGACCGCGCCGCGTAACGCCGAGTTCGCTGGACGCGCGGGAAATATTCCATTCGTGGCGTGTTAAGGCTTCCTTTATCAACTGCGTTTCGAGTTCCGAAACGGCATCTTCGAGCGTTCCGATGTGCGAGCCGGTATTAAAGGTGGCAAATGTGCTGTTGTAAGAAGTAATCGGCTTGACGTTTCCGTTCGTGTCCGGCTGAGCCAACGCTTTGGCGTTGCGGATGATTTCCGGTGAAAGATGTTCGGGCGTGATTTTTTCGCCGTCTTCGGCGCGGGCGACGATGCGCTGGACTTCGTTGCAAAGCTGGCGCACGTTGCCTTCCCAACTGCCGACCATCAGCAAATCAATCGTCTGCGGCGTAATCGTCAAATCACGTTTATGAAAACGCGCCGAATAATGATTGAGATAATAATTTATCATCGGCGGAATTTCCGAGCGGCGTTCGCGCAACGGCGGAACGCGCAGACGAATGACGTTTAAGCGATAATATAAATCTTCGCGGAAACTGCCGTCGGCGACTTTTTCTTCCAAAGGCATATTGGTCGCGGCAATCACGCGCACGTCAACGTGAATCGGTTTTCGTTCGCCAATCGGCTGAACTTCGCCTTCCTGCAAAAATCTTAACAATTTCGGCTGAACGTCGAGCGGCAAATCGCCGATTTCATCGAGAAAAAGTGTGCCGCCGTCCGCCGCGCGAATCATTCCCAGCGAATCATTGACCGCGCCGGTGAACGCTCCCTTTCGATAACCGAAAAGATGTCCTTCAGCTAATTCCTTCGGAACGGCAGTGCAGTTAAACGGAATAAAAATCTTGTCTTTGCGCGAAGAAACCGTATGAATCGCACGGGATACGAGTTCTTTGCCCGTTCCCGATTCGCCCGTAACCAAAACCGTTACGTCCGACGAGCGGATTTTATAAACTTCTTCGACAAGCGAAGTCATTGCCGGCGAAGAATGAATAAATCCGGGCATTAAACTGTTTGAAGTGTATGGACTTATTTCCTGATCGTCCGATTGATATTTGTCTTTATCGCGCAGAGCGCAAACGTCCATTCCGAGTTCGACGACGCGCAGCAGCGGCTGAATCGAACTGCCGTTTTCCAAAATTGCTTCGGAACGCGGTGAAATCAATACAAAAGCGGGCGTTGAACTCGGCGCACGAAGTTGAAATATCTGAACATTTTTTGCTTTGCCGAATTTGTCGAGTTCGTTTTTGAAAGCCGCTTCCTGAAGTTTGGCAACGAGCTGTGCGCTTTCACTCGGAGCATAACCGTGTGTGATAAACGGATAAAATTTCTTTTCGTCGTCAACTTCGGCAACGACAATTTTTTCCGCTTTGCTTTCCTGCCGCAAAATGGCGACGAGTTCGCGGAAAATCAGTTCGCGCGAAGCCGTCGCTTCCGCCAATCTGAGCATCAAAAGCTGCGAACTTACGGTAGTCGGCTTTTTCTCGACGGCTTCTTGATCTTCGTCTTTTTCGAGTTCTTTGAGTTTTTCAACTCTTTCGTCAATTTCTTTACTAATTGATTCGACACCGAGTTTGCGAAAAATTTCACCGGCGGAAACTAAATGTTTGACAGACTTTTGCGGCTGATTTTCGGAGATGGTTGTGCCGATTAAATAATGAAGCAGAGCTTTATGATAAAGGTCTTCCGCTGCCTCAAAAATCGTCAGTCCGCGACTAAAATGATGAACGGCTAATTGCCCGTCGCCAAATTTTAAGACAAGCAAACCGCGAATGCGTTGGATATTTCCAAGCACAAAGAAATCCGATTTCGGGTCGGTCGCTTCAATCGCTTCGAGTTCGCGCTCGCATTTATCAAATTCGCCTTCTTCCAGATAAACTTCCGACAAAACCAGTTTTGCCATATTAGCAATCTGGGTTTCACCGATTTTTTTGCAAATCTTTATTGTTTCCTGTGCTTTTTCTTTGGCTTCGGCAAGTTTTCCCTGTAATAAAAAACTACGCGCCAAATTTCTCAAAGATTGGATCAGATACCAGTCGTGTTTGCCTTCTTCGGCGGCAACGACGCTTCGTTCAAGCAGTTTTTGTGCTTCTTTTAATTCGCCGCGCAAAATTTTCAACTCACCCAAGGAGTCGAGAATTCCGGCGACGTGAATATGATTTGTCTCGATTGCCAAATCCAAGGCGCGTTGATACGCTTTTTCGCCTTTGTTCCAATCACCGCGCATTACCAGATGCAAACCCAAATTACCGAATGCCGCGATTGACTGGATTTTATGTTCGGTTTTTTCAAAAAAGCCGATTGATTTTTCCAAACAGGCGATGCCGTCCTGCGGGCGGCGCAAAAACCAGAACGCGCCCGACATATCCGAATAAATTTTGCCTAAAAGGAACGGCGCGGCGCGTTCGCCGATGATTTTTATTGCCAGTTCAAAATAATCAATCGCCTTTTCGCTGTTGCCTTCCTGATGAAAAGTCATCGCAATCGTATGGTAAGCGTTCGCCATTCCGTGCCAATCGCCTTCGGTGCGATAGTAATTTAAGGCTTTTTCGGCGTGGTCGCGGGCAATCGGAAATTCGTTGAGTTTGCGATAAACACGCGCCAGCGCGATGTAAATTTCACCGTAAAATTGTTTGAGATTTTCCGCTTCTGCTTCCTCTAGTGCGTAATTGAGCAACGCAACCGCTTTCGGATGTTCTTTGGTATTGTTTAGACAAATCGCCAGTTGAATAATAACCAGCAGACGATGTTCCAGATCGAGTTTATCAAGTAGTTCTTCATCGTCATATTTTTCAATGATTTTCAGGCTTTCTTTATAATCGCCCTGAGTTTCCAAGGTATAGGAAAGCAGTTGATAAAGTTTGGCTTGATTGTTCGGTGTGTGCAAATAATTTTCCAGCGTTGTGGAAATTAATTTCTCAGCCGCGCTCGACAAACCTTCGGTCAGCTTGCCGCGCACTTCGGCTAGAATTTTGTCCAGATAATCTTCCGAAATCTGAATCAAACGGCGTGAGCGCACTCCCGTCCCGGCTCCAGACAGGGAAGCATTCTCCGACGTTCTGTAAAGTTTTGTCGAAAACGAATCTTTTTTCATCCCGCAATTAAAAAAAGAATAGTGTTAATAGAAACTTATTTTCAGCAACCTTTTTACTAAAATTTTAAGAAGGGGTTTAAAAATTTAACTTTCTAAGTTCTTAATTTATCAAAAAATTCGGTTTAAGTCCAAATTCTCAAATTGAAGAAATAACAAACTGGACGAAAAGACAAAAAATATGACATTCTTTAAGCGAAAAAAGTATTGAGGTAAAACATTGAAAGCAGAAGAGAAAAGATTGGAACAAGCGCGGAAACGCGAAAAGGATTGGAAACTTTGGGGCTGTTATGTCAGCGAACGCGCTTGGGGAACGGTGCGCGAAGATTACAGCGCGGACGGCGCGGCGTGGAGTTATTTTCCTTTTGAACAGGCAAAGTCGAAGGCATTTCGCTGGAACGAAGACGGGATTGCGGGAATTTGCGACCGGCGGCAGAGAATTTGTTTCGCACTTTCTTTGTGGAACGGCAAAGATAAATTTCTAAAGGAAAGACTTTTCGGACTCGGCGGCAACGAAGGCAATCACGGCGAAGACGTTAAGGAATATTATTTTTATCTCGACAACACGCCGACGCATTCGTATATGAAATTTCTCTACAAATATCCGCAGAGAGAATTTCCTTACGACAAACTGCACGAAGAAAACGCTAAACGCGACAAAACCGATGCCGAATACGAACTGCTTGACACGGGAATTTTTGATGATAATAAATATTTCGATGTTTTTATCGAATACGCCAAAGCCGAAAATGACGATATCTGCATAAAAATCACGGCGCATAATCGAGGCGACGAAGCCGCGCCGCTGCACGTTTTACCGACCGTCTGGTTTCGCAATCGCTGGTCGTGGTATGAAAAATCGAGCAAACCGCAGATGAAAAGGGCGCGTGTCAAAGCGCACGGTCTTTCGGCGATTGAATTGTCGGAAGAAAAAAACGGCGATTACCGGCTTTACTGTGAAGGTTCGTCACAGCTTCTTTTTACCGAAAACGAAACGAATTACGAAAAAATTTACAATGGCGGCGAAAACAAATCAAAATATGTCAAAGACGGAATAAACGATTTCGTCGTCGAAAACAAACAGGACGCGATCAACCCCGACCAAACCGGCACAAAAGCCGCCGCACATTACAATTTTGAAATTTCGGCGCATTCGTCTGAAACGATTTATCTGCGTCTTTTTAGTCAGCCGTCAGCCGTCAGCCGTCAGCCGTTTGAAAGCTACGATGAATTTATTGAAGATTGCGAAAATGTTTTTGTTCAACGAATCAAAGAAGCGGACGAGTTTTACGCCGATATTATTCCCGAAAATCTGAGCGATGACGCAAATAATGTGATGCGCCAATCGCTCGCCGGAATGCTCTGGTCAAAGCAATTTTATCATTACGTCGTCAAAACGTGGCTCGAAGGCGATTCGACATTTCCGCCGCCGCCGAAGGAACGCTTGACCGGACGCAACAGCGAATGGACGCATCTTTACAACGACGACGTGCTTTCGATGCCCGACAAATGGGAATATCCGTGGTATGCCGCTTGGGATTTGGCGTTTCATTGTATTTCGTTAGCTTTGGTTGATTCGGATTTTGCCAAACGCCAACTCATTTTACTGCTTCGTGAATGGTATATGCACCCGAACGGGCAAATTCCGGCTTACGAATGGGCATTTTCCGATGTCAATCCGCCGGTTCACGCTTGGGCGGCACTTCGCATTTATCAAATCGAAGCGAAACGGCGCGGCGTTGCCGACCGTGATTTTCTCGAAAAGGTTTTTCACAAATTGCTTTTAAATTTCACTTGGTGGGTGAATCGCAAGGACGAAGAAGGGAACAATGTATTTGAAGGCGGATTTCTCGGCTTGGACAACATCGGCGTTTTTGACCGCAATATGAAACTGCCGCTCGGCGGACATCTCGAACAATCCGACGGAACATCTTGGATGGCGATGTTTTGTTTGAATATGCTGGCAATCGCGCTCGAACTCGCTAAGACGGATAATGTTTATGAAGACGTAGCAAGCAAATTCTTCGAGCATTTCGTCTATATTTCCGATGCGATGAACAACGTCGGCAACGAAAACACCGAACTTTGGAGTGAACGTGACGGTTTTTACTACGACGTTCTGCATTTGCCGGATAGAAGAAATATCCCGATCCGGCTGCGCTCGATGGTCGGCTTGATTCCGCTTTTCGCGGTCGAAACGCTCGAGGAAAAATCGCTCGAAACTCTGCCGGAATTTAAAAAACGCACTGATTGGTTTATCAAAAATCGTCCCGATTTGATTGACGACATCGCGTGTCTGCAAGCATCGGGCGAACACGGCAGAAGACTTCTGGCATTGGTCAACCCGGAACGTCTGCGCCGCATTCTCCGTACGATGCTGGCGGAAACGGAATTTTTGTCGGACTACGGCATCCGCGCACTTTCGCGTCATTATAAGTCGAATCCATATACGATTGACGTTGACGGCAAAAATCACGTCGTCGAATACGAACCCGGCGAATCGCGTTCGGGACTTTTCGGCGGCAATTCAAACTGGCGCGGTCCGGTTTGGTTTCCCGTTAATTTTCTGCTGATCGAATCGCTGCAAAAATTCGATTTTTATCTGGGCGAAGATTTCAAAGTCGAATTTCCGACCGGCTCGGAAAAATGGATGACACTCTGGGAAGTTTCGCAGGAATTACAAAAACGCCTGTCAAACATTTTCTTAAAGGACAACAGCGGCAGCCGCGCCGTCTATGGCAACATCGAAAAATTTCAAACCGACGAACACTGGCACGATTACATTCTTTTCTACGAATACTTTCACGGCGACAAAGGCTGCGGTTTAGGCGCGAGCCACCAAACCGGCTGGACGGGATTAATCGCAAAAATGCTTCAGCAAACCGGCGAATACGAAGGCGAAAAGGGCGGCAGATATGTCGAAACCGCCGATCTCAAAACGGCTGATGTCGAAGAACCAATCGAGTAAATGTCAGACGAATTCAAATCCGCGCCCGACAGACATTTTCGCCTTTTTGCTTTTAATAATTGGCGCGATTATCTGCCGTATTTTTTAACATTTGCAATTATCATCGCCGCTTTAATTCAGCTTCATTTGCAAGGCAGAATCTGGTGGTGCAAATGGGATTCGCCGCTTATTATTTGGTCGGGCGACGCTTGGGGCAAACATAATTCGCAGCATCTTTTCGATCCATATAGCTTCACGCATATTCTTCACGGCTTTCTATACTTCTGGTTTTTAAAACTGACTTTTGGCAAACGCTTATCGCTCAAATGGCTTTTATTTTTAGCAGTTTTAATCGAAAGCGCGTGGGAAATTTCAGAAAACACCAACTCTGTCATCGAACGCTACCGCACGGCAACGCTCGCGCTCGACTATTTCGGCGATTCGGTTCTCAACTCCTTCGGCGACATCCTAAGCTGCGCCTTCGGTTTCATCATCGCCCGCAAACTCGGCTTTCGGTTATCGTTCGCGCTGTTTATCTTGATCGAAATCGTGTTAATTTTCTGGATTCACGACAGCCTTTTAATCAACATCATCCAGCTTATTCATCCTTTCGACGCGATAAAAACGTGGCAATCGGGCGTTTAATTTGTCGGATAGAAAAAGGTTTGTAATTGAGTTAAACTTGCTAAAAAATCCCGTTTCTCAAAATTTGGTGAACAATATGTTCAAAACTGAAAAATTATTAAACATCAAAGAAGCCAGCGTTTGGGCAACCAAACACATCGGCAAAACCGTTACGCCGTCAAACATCGCATATCTCATTAATTACGGCAGAGTAAAAAAGCGCGGCGATAACGGAAATATTTTCGTAGCGAAAACCGATCTTATTGATTATTACAAATCTTACAAACGCGAAGACGAATGGAAAAAACAGCTCGGCGATGATTTGAATTGGGCTTTATCTTTCGAGCAATACAAAGAATCGGAAACCACAAAGCACGTTCACCGACTTCATCCGTATAAAGGAAAATTCATTCCGCAGCTTGTCGAATATTTTCTCGATTCGCACACCGACAAATTCAAAACCGAAACCTTTTTCAAAAAAGGCGACATCGTTCTTGATCCGTTTTGCGGAAGCGGAACGACGCTTGTTCAATCAAACGAACTAGGAATTAACGCCGTTGGAATTGATATTTCGGCTTTCAACGCTTTGATTTCAAACATCAAAGTCAAAAAAGTTGATTTAGTTGAACTTCAAACTTCGATAACTAACATTTCGCATTGGCTTCGAGCATTTACTTCCGAACAGTCCAACATCGAATTTGAAACCAAACTGACGGATTATCTCAATAAATACAACAATAAATATTTCCCTTCGCCGGAATTCAAAATACGCGCCCGAAAAAAAGACTTTAACGACAAAAGTTACGCCGCCGAACACGAAGCGATAGTTTTGAAAAAGTATCAAGAAGTTGTCGAACTTTACGGCGTAAAACTCAAACAAAATAAACAGGAAAGATTTTTAGACAAATGGTTTGTCGCTTCCGTTCGTGAAGAAATTGATTTTGTTCCAAAAGCCATCGAAAAAGTCGAAAGCAAAGAAATCCGCGATGTTTTGACGGTGATTTTAAGCCGGACAATCCGCAGTTGCCGAGCCACGACACACGCCGATCTTGCAACATTGGTCGAACCCGTAACGACAACTTACTACTGCGCGAAACACGGCAAAATCTGCAAACCTTTGTTCACAATCGTTTCGTGGTGGGAAAGATACACGGCTGATACGGTCAAACGTCTGGCGCAATTCGATAAACTGCGAACCGACACCGAACAAATTTTCTTGAACTAAATTTATGAAGAACTTTCAAGTTTCGTTAGTTAAATCTTATACTGTAAATATTGCCGCCGAAGATACAGAAGAAGCAAAAAGATTGGCTGAATTTTACACTGGCGATATTAGGGACATTTCTACTGATAGCGAACGCCAATTTAGAAATTTTACAATTCAAGAAATTGAATGTCGAATGAACGAGGCTGTTGATTGTATCGAAATAGAAAATGAATAATTCAAAATCCGTTGCCGAATCGCTCGCCAATGAATTTCTGCAAGCGGCGAGAAAATTTCAAGCAAATGTCGAACCGATTAAAGTTTTGAAATCGAGAACTTATAAAATTGCCGAAGCCAATGTTTTGGTAAGAGTATCTAGTGTAAAATCAGGCGACATTGTTGGATAGTCGTGGCAATTGTTCCGCGTTGAAATAATCGCATACTCTTTGCTCGATCATTTCTTTGGTTAATTCTCCGTTTGGCTCACAAATAGCCTTCTTGCCGTGCATCCAATGC
>JBBPXX010000020.1:0-25363 GCA_038200505.1 Pyrinomonadales bacterium
GGCAGGCAAGAAGATAAGCACGATATTTTCCGCTACTTTCAACTTTTCCGTGGTATGTGGCGAGGCATTGTCCACCAATACCAAATGTAAACTTTCCGGGTCTTCCTGCTCAAATTCGTTCATAAATACTTGCATTGTCGCTGTTTCTAAACTCGGCATTTCCATCATAAAACTGCTTCCCGTCAACGGCTCGATCATTCCAAATAAATAACCATATTCGCGTTTTATCTCCGCACTGATGATTGCTCTGACTCCTTTGGCGGTAATTCGTCGGCGATGGATCGGCATCAATCCAATTCGCGTTTCATCTTGTGTCCACAATCTCACCTGTTTGTATTTTCCACCTTGTTCGCCGATGATTTCTTTGAATTTATCCGCTATTGTGCGCCTTAAATTCCTTTACTTCTGCTTCGTTTTTTTTGGATTTGCCGGACGCGGCGACTTCAGTTTTGCAGCTAATTTGCAGCGCACCAGATTATGCACCGCCCGGTAACTTACGTTTATTTGGTGTTTTTTGACGACTAATTGATGGATTTCTTTGTAGGTTCTAAACCCTTTTTCGGTTTTCAAAATCTCACTAATGTCCGCTTTAACGGCATCGGTGATCTTCGGTGCGCGCTCCGCTCGGACGGTAGATATCCAACAATTTCTCTAATCCGCCGGCTTCATATAAACTAAACCATTCGGAAATCGTGTTCCGATTCAAGTCCAACATGATTGACACTCCGCTTCTTGATTTTGCTTGTTTAGTCACAATCAAATATAATGCCTGTAGTCTGTTTTGCCGTTTAACATGATGTTCGCTTTTGAGCATCTCTCGAATTTCTTCTTTGGTTTCTTTAATTTTTGGCACCGCTTTATTCATTTTGTTATTGTTGCATAATTTCTAGTTGAAAAGCGTATAAGTAGCGCGTCAACCAATTATTAACGACCATCTCGCACAACCCATTACTTCGGCGACTTCCGTCGAGGTGCGCTTTTCGCTTTTCAGCAGCACCATTTGACACCGACTGCGAAAAGTATGACTTTTACCGTTTCGATAACCCTTCTCAATCTCGGCGCGTTGCTCATCGCTTAATTCAACAACTTTTATTTTACCCATCTTAGAAAATAGTCTAACCTATTTCTGTTGGGGTGCTTAATCAATCAAAAAGAAATTATTTTCTTTTGACGACAGATATAGTTACTTCCGCCGGATATTGTTTTGAATGATGCACCAAATTGCGGGCAACTACGCTTTTTGTTTCATTATAATTGTTTCCGCCTGTATTCAAGTTGCGATCAAATCTAGGGAAATTACTGCTCGAGATTTCAAGCCGAATCTTGTGACCCGGAGCAAAATAATTGCTCGTAACCATCGGTTGGAATTTCACTTTATAAACCTTGTCCTTTTCCATCCAAACCAGAGGCTTGTCGTAGCCGTCGCGGTAACGCATACGTTGAATTGTTTCGTCCAAATTGTAGGCTCGTCCCTGTTCGTCCACGTCAATCAGTTTGACCGTAAAATCCGTATCTTTGGCATCGGAGGAAACGTAAAGCGTGATGTCTATGTTTCCGGTCAATTCGATTCCCTCTTTCAAAACGTCCGAACTGTAAACGAGAATATCGTCCCGCTGTTCCATTTTGGTTTGGTCGTATGAACCGCCCTGAACGGCGTTTCCGGTGCAGCAGACGTTGCCGCCGTAAGACGGAACGGGATTCATCGGATCATAAGTAAAAATGTCGGGTTTATCGTCTGCGGGCGGTGTCATAATTAATTTACCATCGCCGTTTAACGAATTTGCTTTGCCGTTGCTTGAAAGATACAACTTCATCGGTTGGGCATCGGCAGGCGGAAATACATCCGACGATTGCCATTTGTTGCTGCCCATCGTAAAGTATCGAACCTTCGGCATTTTCTTTAAAATTCCGTTTTCTTCGCCCTTTAGGAAATGATCGAACCAGCCGTAAGTCAGTTCGTTGTAATCGAGCCGGGCATCTCCCATACTTCGTTCGCCGACAACCGTGTTTTCAGTGGCTCGCGTATAACTGCAATGAAGCGTCGGAGCAATAACCATATATTGTTTGTCGGCAATCTCAGGATCGGCGGTTTTACGAACGTGATTATAAGCCGCGATATTCGGACCGACCGAAACATCATACCATGACGCAAACCAGAAACCCGGAATGTTGATCTTCATACTATCGTTCCAAAGTCCGCCTTTATACCAAGCCGGATCGTTCGGCGTTCTTTTGAGTATCGCACCGCCGGTATCAACGGGCATTTTATCGGCAAAAATCCCGTTCGGTCCGTCAACCACTTTGATAATGTCAATCTCCGGCAGATGCTTAAATGCTTCAGACCAATCAACCGGCGGCAGTTGCTGCGCCAAGTCAAAAGATTTTGAAGCACGAATTAAGTCTTCCTGCGAAGTATTTGCGGGAAACATCGGGCGAATTTGATTTTGCTGCGTGTAAAGCCACGAGATAAAAAGCATCTGAACCGCACCGCCGCGAAACCAATTTCCCTGTTCATAATAAGGTCCGACACGCCCGATTCCCGCTCCGAATCCTTGAACAATCATCGTCGTAAAAGCGGGATTTCCGAGAGCCGCAACTGCGGGCTGCCATTCGGCAGTTGACGAACAACCGATTGTGCCGACTTTTTTGTTCGACCAATCCTGCGAAGCCATCCATTTTATCGCGTCATCGCCATCGGAAATTGGCGCACCCAAAATATCGTAATTTCCTTCCGAGAAAAAATGTCCGCGTTCATTCATCACGACATAAGCGTAACCGCGTTTGACGGCTTCGAGAATCGAAGTCATATCACGCGGCGCACCGAGTTTGACATCCCAGAAATTAAAATTGTAAGGCGTGCGTGAAAATATGATCGGATATTTCTTGGAAGAATCCTTTGGACGATAAATATCCGCCGCCATTCGTTTCCCGTCCCGCATCCGCACCATTACTTTGCGGTCAATAACGGCAATATCCCGAAGTTCATTTTCGATCTTGTGTCTTTTTGCGATCAGTTCGGAATTATCATTATTCCCAACCTGCATAAATGCGTTTGTAACAAAAACAAGCAATATTGCGGTTGCTAACAGAAATTTACGTTTGATATTTTTTCTCATCAATTTGCCCCTTATTTTTTTAGTTTTTTAGATTAAACTTTACTTTCCTTCAGATTTCAAATCAACATTTTCCATTCTTGCCGTTTGCGATTCGATCATTTTTTCATTGACCGCACAACCAATGCCGGAATTCAGGGAAACGTCAATCGTCCCTTTTTCGCTGACGATAACGGGCGGTTCGATGATGTCTTTTTCCCAATATCTGGCGGAAGCGGAAACATCGCCGGGCAAAGTAAAGCCGTCAAGCGTGGACATTGCGATATTATGCGAGCGTCCGATTCCCGATTCCAACATTCCGCCGCACCAGACGGGAACATCATTTTGGGCGGCAAAATCTTGAATTGCTTTTGCTTCGCTGTGTCCGCCGACGCGACCGAGTTTGATGTTGATAATTCGGCACGAACCGAGTTCAAGAGCGTGTTTTGCTTCTCTCAAATTCGTGATTGATTCATCAAGGCAAATCGGAGTTTTCAGGTGTTTCTGCAATTTGGCGTGGTCAACCAAATCTCCGGCGGCGAGCGGTTGTTCGATCATAAGTAAATCAAAATCGTCAAGTTCCTCAAAAAGTTTGAGGTCGCGTTCATAATCGTAAGCCGAATTGGCATCAACCGACAGCAGAATATCGGGAAAATTCGAGCGGATTTTTTTGACGAGTTCGATGTCTTGCCCGGGTTTAATTTTGAGTTTGATTCTTTGATAGCCGCTTTCGACTTCGTGCGTAACTTTTTCAAGCAGGATTTCCGGCGATTTTTGCAGTCCGATGGAAACGCCGCAATTGATTACATCCCGCGTTCCGCCCAAATGTTGCCACAGCGGAACATTCGCTTTTTTCGCCTCCAAATCCCAAATGGCGGTTTCGACACCGCCGATTGCCATTCGATTTCCCTGAATTGCCTTTAAAGCAACGCCGACTTCGGCGGCACTCGAAACATCCGCCTTCGCCAGCATCGGTGCGATGAAATTCGAGATCACAGACCACGCCGTGTCAATCGTTTCGTGATTAAAAAATGGTGCTTCGGGAGCGGTGCATTCGCCGTAACCGCTTGCTCCGTCTTTATCAAAAACGCGAACGATCAAAATTCGACGATCAAAAGCCGTGCCGAAACTTGCTTCAAACGGAGCTTTGAGCGGCAATTTGATTTCACGCAATTCCAGCTTTTGTAAGTTTAATTTACTCATTGATTTTCACCTTGTTTCCCGAATTCGATTTAAAAATGTGATGTAAAACTCAGAAGATTGCCCGCATAAACAAACCATAAAAATCCGAGCGACGCGAATGCAAAAATCGTCGCTTGCAGTCTGCCCCAGATTCGATAACGCTTGCTCATCCAAGCGTGAACGGCGTTATATAAAATAATCGGCGTTCCGATGACACCGATCAAACCGATGATCTGTGCGATCCAAACCCAGAAATTTCCACGGTCGCTGAAAAAATCGAAGTGCGACGACATATATATAATGATTGCGAAAAGTGCGACGATAAATAAAAGGTCTATCGCAAAAATCGCTCTGACCAGATAACGAAGCTGTTTTTCGCGTGTCGTCAATTCGAGTCTGCCGCCGTAATGCCGTCTGGTCAGCCAGCCGACGAACCATAAAATGAGCGTCAGAAGCATTACAAAAAGCGAAATTCCGATAACGGGCAAAATCAGCTTTGCATTATCCAAAAATCCGACGCGGGTGAACGTCATAAACGGATACGGCACGACTATCTGCATTCGTCCGTTCGCATCGGGTTTGAAAATCAAAGAATCCTGACCGTTGACATCCCGGAAAGTCATCGGAGCGACTTCACGCCAGCGTTTCGGTTTGCCGTTAAAATCCGTCAGAAAATCTACCGAAATCGTCCCGTCTTCATTGGCACTGACGCTTGTTTGTCCCAACAAACCCATTATTCTGAACAGTGATTTTTCGGGACGGCGGCTGCCTAAATAAGTTCCGGCAACGGCGGCGGCATCTTGTTTCGCAGTTTCAAGCGTCGGTAATTCTGCAGTCGGTTCGACCGGAAAATAACGGTCAATAAATGCGTCCCAGACAACCGTTCGCAAGCCGGGTTGTCCTTTCCCCGCACTATTTTGCGAAATAAAAAAACCGACTCCCGCATCGGGGATCAAATGCAGATCGCTGTGAAATGCAACCGTATCTCCGCCGTGTCCGATGATGCGGTGTCCGTTCCGCGATTCTTCATAAAATCCGTAAGCCATCGCATTTGCCTTGTCGTCCAATGCAAAAAGGCGGCTGTGCATCAGTTTTGCGGTTTCGGGTTTGAGAATTTGTGCGTCGCCGAATTTTCCATTTTGAAGATGTGCGAGCATAAATTTCGCCATATCCGTCGCCGTGCTGCTCAAACTTCCCGCCGGATACGGACCGATTATTTCAAACGGTTTCGCTTCATCCGATGCCAAAATGTATGCGTTTGACATATTCGGAACAAGATTTGCGGGAGGCGGCTGTCTGAAACTCGAACTGTTCATTTCGAGCGGTTTGAAAATATTCTGCTCAATATAATCATCATAACTTTGCCCCGAAACCCGTTCAACAATATAACCCGCAAGTGCCGTTGCGTAGTTTGAATAAGCCGGAACTTCTCCGGGCGGAAAAATGCGGTTCGGAATGTGCATTTTAACATAATCGCCCAAATTCGGACTCTTTTCGCCGCCGAAAAGGTCTTTTAACTGCTCTTCAAACCCCGCCGTGTGCGTCATTACATTTTTCAAAGTGATCGGTTTTCCGAACGCTTCGGGAATCTTGAAATCCAGATATTCATTGACATCTTTATCGAGATCTAATTTTCCCTGTTCCTGAAGCTGCATCACGGCTGTCCAAGTGAAAAGTTTGGAGATCGAACCGGGACGAAACAGAGTTTTATCAGCGACGACGGGTTTTTTATTGGCGACATCGGCGTAACCGTAACCTTTTGCAAACAGTAATTTTCCGTCTTTGACAATCGAAACGGTTACACCTGCAATATCCTGCTGGGCGATTTGCAGCGGAATAACTCCATCGAGAAACGCCTCAATATCCGCCGCCGTCATTTGCCCGTTTCCGGCAGGTGCGGCATCCGTTGTGGATTCGGCGTTCGCTTCCTTAGTTTTAACCGTCGGAGCAGTCGGAACTTGCCCTATCACGGACGAAAAAAGCATAAAACTCAGCAATAGTAAAGCCGTTAATTTTTTCATAGTTTTAGTTCCCTGTGTAAACGGAACGCCGTCCAGCTTGGCGGCAATGAGTGCGTTTCGCACGAAAACGAAGGTGGCAAACTCTAAAGGTAAAATGAAACTTTAAAGTTTATAAACTTTGCTCCAACGCCTTTGCGTCGGTTGCCGGCAAGATGCCGGCGTTCCGTTTTCTTATTTACTTAATCTTCTTCGCCGGAAAACCCGCTCCGCCCTGATTTAATGTCAATCCCGTTATTTGTCCGCCCGCATCTTTTGCAAATGTAATGGTCGCATTTACATCTTTTGAAAAGAATTTTGTTTCCGTTTCGGGAGAAAGTGCGAATTTCGATTGTCCGTTTACTTGTCCCGTCAGCTTCCCGTTTTCGAGCATAATACTCAAAGTAATACTCGGCTGTTCGATTTTGTATTCGCCGACGTATTTTTCCAGAATTTTCGCGTCAACCGCTATTTCCTTACGTTCCTGTGGAATTTCATACTTTTCGCCGAAGACGATTGCCGCCAAATCATTGGAAACTTTTCCCGCCGGTGAGCCTTGAATATTCGTCAAAACGATGGCGGTAACTTTATCGTCCGGGAAACGTAAAATATCCGTCGAAAAACCGTAAATCCCGCCGCCGTGCGAGATTGAACGGCGGTCAAATTTCTTGCCGATGCCCCAACCGTAACCGTAACCGTTTTTGAACGGCATAAATATCTCGTCGAGCGATTTTTGTTTAACGAGTTTTTCCGTGTAAAGTGCCTGATCCCACAAAAGCAGATCGCCCGTCGTCGAATACAAAGCACCCGCCGCGAATGGAACGGTCATATCCATATATGAAGCGTTGAGCGTTTCGCCGCCTGTTCGTGCGTATCCCGCCGCACGATTTTTGATGATTTGCAGCGGATTGTCGTAACCCGTAGATTTCATACCGAGCGGCGTAAAGATGTTTTCCTGTAAAAAGTCGGCGTAGGTTTTGCCGGAAACCTTTTCGATAATTTCACCGAGCAAATAATAACCCGAATTGCTGTAAGAAAATTTTTCGTTCGGAGTGAAATCAAGCGGTTTCGTTTTTAGTAGATCGGTCATTTCCGCCGTCGAGATCGGCATTATCGTCGTTTTGGCAAAATCTGGAAAACTGGTGTAATTCGTAATCCCGGAAGTGTGCGTCAGCAGATTTTTGACCGTAATCGGCTTCCACGCCGCCGGACAATCCGCCACATATTTACAAAGCGGATCATTCACGCTCAACTTGCCGCGTTCCTGAAGTATCGCAATAGCCATTCCCGTAAATTGCTTCGTGATCGAACCAAGACGAAAAACCGTGTTCGGCGAGTTCGGCACATCCAATTCGATATTCGCCATCCCGTAACCTTTATTAAAAATCGGCTTCCCGTCGCGTGCCACGAGAACCGAACCGCTGAAACCGTCAACTTTAACCGCCGCATTCATATATTCGTTTATCTTTGCGGTTATTTGCTGATCCGTTAATTTCGTCGCGGCGTTTTGTGCCGATGTGAATGAAACGAATAATAAACACAACACGATAAGTGCGGTTAGACGATTTACGATATTAAATTTTTTATACATATAATTTTCCGTGTCATCAAAGATGATAAATCTTCGGTTCAAATTTATTCACAAACTTCATTTACTTGCAGTTTCGGATTTTTTCTCAGGCACACGCGAAAAATCGCCCAAACCTGTCATATTCATCTCTGCGACTTTGCCCTGCTGATCGAGTCGGAAGCTGATGAAACCTTTGCCCTGCACTTTGTCCTGCCAAATTACTTGGAAAACGTCGTAGTGCCAATGCTCCAATTCGCCGTTAAAATTCGGTCCGAATCTTGCCATCAGTTTGCCGTTTTGAAACATAATTTTCACATCGCCATACATTTCGCTTTTGTAATCGCCCGCGTATTTTTCTAAATCCAAAGACGGCGAAGTTCCTTTGACTCGTGTTGCTTCCATTTTCGCGGCGGCGACTTTACCTTGTTCTTCGAGCGATTTCATCGTTTTTAACATCTCCGCACTCCAATCCTTTTGCTCTTTTGTGCCGAGATAAGCGTCAAAGATTTTGTATGCGAGCGGCTGCGGAAGTATCGTTCCGCCTCTGTTTGTCAAGATCACTACGCCGATATTTTCTTCGGGAATCAACGCCACTTCCGCCCGCATTCCGTCAATCGCTCCGCCGTGTTCGACAAGTTTTTTGCCGCGAAAATCGCTCAGAAACCAACCCATTCCGTAGCTCAAAAAATGTGCTTCGGGATACATCGTTTTCATCGTTCCGGCGAGCGGTATAATCGTTTGCGGCGAGTGCATTTCATTAATATTTGCGGCACTGATAAGTTGTTTGCCGTCAAATTTCCCGTTATTAAGCTGCAAGCGAACCCACTGTGCCATATCAACGACATTCGAGTTGATCGAACCGGCGGGACCGATATTATCAATCAAGCGATACGGAACGGGCTGAACTTTGTCGTCAATCGTCTGATGCGGTGCGGCAACGTCGGTTTTACCTTTCAGCAATCTGATGCTCGTGTTGGTTTCCTTCATTCCGAGCGGCGTGAAAATGCGTTCATTCAGAAAATCATCCCAACTTTTGGTTGTAACCGACGGAACGATTTGTCCGGCGGCGAGAAACATTATATTTTGATAACCGAATTTTGAACGCACACTCGAAGACGGCTGTAAAAACCGAATCCGCCGCAGAATTTCATCACGACTGTAATCCGTCGCATACCAAAGCTGATCGCCGCGTTCGAGTCCGATGCGATGCGTCAGCAAATCACGAACGGTCATTTCGCGCGTAACATACGGATCAAAAAGTTGAAATCCCGGCAGATATTTTGTCGCCGAATCGTCCCATTTGAGTTTCCCGTCGTCAACCAGCATCGCAATCGCGGCGGCAGTAAACGCCTTCGATGATGAACCGATAGCAAACATCGTTTTTTCATCAACCTTGTCCGGCTTGCCGAGTTCACGCACGCCGTAACCTTTGGCGAAAACAACTTTGTCATCCTTGACAACGGCAATCGCCACGCCCGGAACTTCCCAGTCTTTAATGGCTTTGTTGACGTAAGCATCAAACCCCTGCAACGGTGCGTTTTGTGCAAACGCAGAAACTGAACTGATAAACAACATCAGCATCAAAACGATAAAACTATTTGCCCGTGATTGAATTTTCATAATGTTTTCTCCCAAAAATGTGTTTTTTACTTGTGTTCAGACCGTCCAGATTTGCTTCAAAACTCGTGCGAAATTGCCGCCGAGTATTCCTTGAATATCCGCGTCGCTGTATTTGCGGCGAATAAGTCCTTCGGTCAGATCGAACATTCGTTTCGGATGATTTAAGCCTTCGATGTCAATTTTTTCACGGAAACCGTAGCTTCCTTTGTAACCCGCTCGAAGTCTTTTGTTATCTTCCGCCGGCATTGCATCGTAGCCGTATAAATCTATGTCGCTTCCGACTCCGAGATGTTCCGCTCCGATCAATTTTCTAACATAATCGAAATGATTGAGAGCGTCCTCAATCGTCGTTGGTTCATCCGCTTTAACAAACATCCGCACGCCCGTAATTCCCATTACGCTTCCAGCTTTGCCGACTTTCTTGATCGCTTCGTCGGTTTTGCAACGTGGATGACCGTTGACCAAAGCACGAACATTTGAATGCGTTATCAGCACGGGTTTTTTGGAAATGTCGAAAGCATCGAGTGTTGTTTGATCGCCGCAATGCGAAACATCAACTGCCATTCCGACTTTGTTCATCCGCTCAATTATCGCCGCACCGAAATCTGAAATTCCTTCGTCGGTGCGTTCCGTCGAGCCGTTGCCGATGAAATTTCGTGAATTATAAGTAAGTTGCGAAACTCTTTGTCCGAGTCCGCGAAAGAAATCAACATCGTCGAGTTTGCGGAATTGATCGGAGTTTTGCAGTCCCAGAATAACGCCCAATTTGCCCGATTTTTTCACGCGGTCAAAATCATTCGGGCTGTCAATTCGCATAAAATGTTCGTCGTGGTTGGCGATAAATCCGTTCCAAAATGCAAAAAATTCGAGAACATTTCCGTAAGAATCCATTCCGCCCATTCCGAGTGCGGGATGGATTATATTTATTCCCGATTCCTTCCAGGGCTCAAGATCGGCAGGCGTAAAACTTTCGGGGTCTTTAAACCATTTCGCCTGTTTCGTAAAATCAAGCGTCATTACGCAGAGCATATCTATCACCGTAGATTGTCTGACCAGATCAATCGCCCGTGTCGAATATTCTTTGGTTGAATTCGCAAAAATTTGAAAACGACCAAAATTCAACATCGGTGCAGCAACTACGCCAACACCTGCCAATGCCGTCCGCTTGAGCATTTCACGTCGAGTTATTTTATTTTTTATTTCATTCATAATCTTTAATTTTTCTGCGTCAGTAAATAAACTCCGAGGTTTTGGTCGCCGCGATTTATTCGGTAGAAATTTTTAACTGTAAAGTCTGCGTCAATCGCTTTGGTAAAAGCACGACGGGTTGATTCACGCCATTTTCCTGCTAAATCACTATTATTTTTCACCAAATCGTTAATGTTTGCGGGAATTTCGATCAAAGCGTGTTCGTTTTTCAGTCCTTCTTCCAAATCGCCGATAAGCGGACTTTCATCAATTCCAAACTTTACAAGCGGCGAAATTTGCCCGAATTCTTCGTTGAAATCTGTCTTGTCAATATGATTTTTCGGCAAATCCCAAGTAACCCACAAACGATCAGTTCCCGTTCGGTGCAGAAAACTTGCCGCATCTTCGCCGTAAAAATTTACAAAATAGCGATTTGAAAATACGCCTAACTTGTTGAAATTGAAATAAGCATTCAAACTTTGCAATGGATCGAATGTCCACGTCATCATTTTAATGCCCTGCTCCAAAACTCGTTCACGCTGTGCAAATTTGAGTCGTCGTCCGAGATCAAAATTTCGATAATCCGGTTTAACGGCGAGCATATGCGAATGATGCGTCATTTGCCCGTGTTCACAGCCGACAAAGCCATACGCAAAACCCGCTAAAATTTCACCGTCAAAAGCACCGAGCAAAACACCGCCCGCCGCTTGCACCGCGACCATTTGAGTTAGCGGAATAACATCGAGTTCGGGAATTCCCCAAACTTCCTTTTGGAGATTTTCAACCGCACGAAGTTCTTTCTGCCCTTTGATTTCGCGGACAATTATATTCGATATTTCGGTTGGAGATGCGTTCGCATTCATAAATCTTTGCAAATAAGTTATAAATAATTTTTTTTGCCACAGATTTACACAGATAAACACAAGATGGTTTTTTGACAAGAATTTACCTTGCATTATCTGTTTTTATCGGTGTTCATCTGTGTAAATCTGTGGCTAAATATTCTTTTACTTTGTCTGACCACTTAGCTTACCGTTTTTGCCAACCTTGTCCGTAAATCACTTTTCCGGGTTTCGCTCCCGTGTGTTTGCCGTTTTCCACAACGACTTGTCCATTTACCAAAACAAAATCAATTCCCGATGGCGTTCTATACGGATATTCATAAGTCGCGTTGTCTTGAATTTTGTCAAAATCGAAGATGACCACATCCGCCCACATTCCTTCTTTTATCAATCCGCGTTCGGGAATGCGAAGCCGCGTTGCCGACCAAGATGACATTCGGCGAACGGCATCGGGAAGCGTCAAAATCTTTTTCTTGCGGACATATTCGGCAATCACACGCGGAAAATTGCCGTAACCGCGTGGATGCCCGTTTCCGACGGTGTTCGGATCAACCAATTCAGGCGAAGCGGCGGCATCGCTGCCGAAACTTATCCAAGGAAATTTAATTGCGGTTTCAATGTCATTTTCACTCATCAAATAATACAAAGCACCCGCCCGATTATTGCCTTCGATAATAATATCGAATGCCGCATCAGCCGGTTCTTTGTTCCATTCCTTGGCGATTTGCGAAACGCTTTTGTTTTCAAATCGGGCGTTTTCCTTATTTCCCGTCGAAACAACAACGATATTATCCCAACCTCCGGCGGCTTCGACGATATTCCACCAGCCCGGCGATTCGGTTTTTATTTCATTTTTAAGCCGTTTGCGTGTCGCCGGGTCTTTGAGCCGTTCCATCAGTTTGTCGTGTCCGCCTTCCGATGCCCACGACGGAACGACTGCCGACAGCGAAGTTCCGCCCGCCGTATAAAGATACATATTTGCGGCAACATCGAGTCCGCGGCTTCGTGCCGCTTCGATTGTTTCTCCCGCCTTTTTCATTAGAGTTCCCCAACCCGGCTGATATGCCGCTTTGAGGTGATAAATCTCTACAGGCAAATTGCCCTTTTCGCCAATCTCGATTGCTTCTTCGATTGATTCAACCAATTCCTTGCCTTCGCCGCGAACGTGGCTGACATATAAACCGCCGTATTTTCCGGCGACTTTTGCCAGTTCGATCAGTTCGGGAGTTTTTGAATAACTTGCGGGCGGATAGATCAACGCGGTCGTGATTCCCATCGCACCGTTTTTCATTGCGGTTTCGATAATCGCCCGCATTTTGTCGAGTTCTTCCGGCGTCGGCTCTCTCGCATCCGAACCGAGAACGGCAACGCGAGCCTGCGTTGCACCGTAATAAGTTCCCCAATTCATACTAATTCCGCTTTTTTGTAAATTGGCAAAATATTCGGGAAGTTTATCCGCCTCAACCGGAGCTCCGCCTTCTCCGGCGATTCCTGTGGTAACGCCCTGCAACAATTTACTTTCAGCCAAACCATTTTTCGGCAAAACGCCGCCGGATTGATCCTGCACATCAATCCATCCGGGCGAAACATATTTTCCCTTCGCATCAATCTCGCGTTTGCCTTTGCCTTCAACTTTTCCGATGCGAACAAAACGCCCGTCTTTGATGGCGACATCCGCCAGAATCCAAGGATTGCCCGCACCGTCCAAAACGCGACCGTTGCGAATTACGATGTCATAAATTGCTTGGTCGGTTTGAGCCGCAAGCGGTGTAATGAAAATGCTTGTTAAAAGCAGACAGATCAATATTGCGGTATAGATTTGTCGAAGATTTTTAATCATTTATTCCCTCTAAATATTGGTAAAAATACATCTTAAAGATTTACAAATTATTCTTTACCTTTTCTTAAAATTTTCCCAACTATTTCGCCGAATCCACAACAGGCAACGCGATATTCGACGCATTTTTGCCCGAACGGAAAATCCGCTGTGTTGCTTTTTGAAAATCTGTTTCCTTTGCCTTGAAAATATTCGGCACGAACTTTTGCGGATTGCGGTCAATTATCGGAAACCAAGTGCTTTGGACTTGCACCATAATTTTGTGTCCTTTTTTAAATGTATGATCGTTTGCCGGATATGCGATTTGATATTTCTGCACTTCATTTGCCGGAATCGGATTCGATTTTTCAAAGCCTTTGTAATATCGCCCGCGAAAAACATCGCCCGCGATCATCAGTTGATAACCGCTCATTGTCGGATCATCTTTGAAATTTTCGGGATAAACATCGATTAATTTAACGATCCAATCGCTGTCCGTTCCGCTTGTTGAGGCAAATAGATTGGCGATAATTTTCCCTGAAACGGTTATATCATCGGTCAAAGGTTCGGTTGACCAAGTTAGAACGTCCGGGCGATTATCAACAAAACGCTGGTCTTCCGTCTGCCAAACCCGCCACGCATTATTAAAACCCGGTTCGATTGGACGCGGACGATATGGAACCGGTTTTGCGGGATCGGAAATATATTCATCAAACGCCGATGTGTCCGCCGCCGGAGCATCAAACGAAAGTTTTCCGTCTGCCTGAAAATATAGATTTTTCACCGACGCTTCCTTCGGATTCCAATCATTATGCCTAACCCATTCGTTGTCGCCTGTTCTGAATGTCAACGCCTCCGGCAGATTCGGGTTTTGTTTGCCCTTTAAATAATAAGCAAAAAACTTAGCTCTCACGTTCTTGCGAAAATAATCGCCGGTTGCGCTGCCGAAATTTATGCGTCCGAGTTTGTCGCCGTCGCCGCGTGAAAATCCGCCGTGATTCCAAGGTCCGACGACGAGGAAATTTTTGTTTTCCTTATCGTTTCGCTCAAGCAATTCGTAGATTTTTATCGGTCCGTAAAAGTCCTCCTGATCCCACCAACCCGCGACATTCAAGGTTGGGACAGTAACGCGATTCAGATACGGAGCGAACGCTTGTTTCTTCCAAAAATCATCATAATCGGGATGTTCTTCAAAATTGTTCCAAGTCGGATATTTATCGTGCAGATATTTCGGGTCAACATTCGATAACGCACCGAGTTTCAGATACCACTCGTAAGCGTCGCGTTTATCAACAACCTTTGTCGGATCGGTTGTTTCCTTTGATGTTTCCATCAGATATGTATATTCAAATCCGTAACTCAAACGAAATGCTCCATTGTGATGAAAATCATCACCGAGCCACATATCCGCCGGAGAAGCCTGCGGAACAATCGCTTTAAGTGCCGGATGCGGATCGAGCATTCCCATTACGGTCAGCCAGCCGCCGTAACTCGTGCCGCTCATTCCGACGCGCCCGTTGTTGTTCGGCACGTTTTTCAAAAGCCAGTCAATCGTGTCGTAAGTATCGGTGCTTTCGTCAATCGCTTTTTTATTCTTCGGATCACGCGGCTGTCGAAGCATTACAAACTCGCCTTCCGATTTGAATCTTCCGCGAATGTCTTGTTGAACGATGATGTAGCCTTCTTTTGAAAGTTCGGGTAGCGCACCGGCAAGTTGTTCGGAAGTTAAATTGCCGATGCCGTAAGGCGTTCGGATCAAAATTATCGGAAATTTTTCGTCGGTTCGCGTCGGCGAGAAAACCTGCGTGTTAAGTTTTACGCCGTCGCGCATCTGAATCATCGCCGCGCTGCTCGTGAACATCGGCGCGGTTTGCGCCGAAACCGTCGAAATTGCCGCCAAAAGTAAGCAGAAAACAAACGCCGTCAAGAAAACTTGCCGCAATTTTGTCGTCATATTTCGCTGAAAATTTACACTAAACATCATTATTTATTCCCCTTTGGTTTTGACACGCGATCTATTGAAGGCGGGCGCGGCATCCGCTTGACCGGATTCGCTTCGAGTAATTTCAACCCTTCCGCGACGGCTCGTTCAAGCTGTGTATCGTGTCCTTTCATCACTTCGGACGGCGTATTTTCGACTTCGATGTCGGGCGCAACGCCGACGTTTTCGACATCCCATTTCCCGTCCAGATTGTAAAACGCCAGAGCCGGAGCGGTAATTCCGCCGCCGTCAATCGTCGGCGGTACGCCGGTTGTTCCGACCAAGCCGCCCCAAGTTCGCCTGCCGATCAACGGACCGAGTTTTCGCTCCTTGAAGAAAAACGGCAGAGCATCGCCGCCCGAACCCGACGTTTCATTAGCCAGCATCACCTTCGGTCCGAAAACTCCGGCAATTGGGGATGTGAACGGTTCTCCGTCGCGGATCGTAAAATAACCCATCGGTTTTCTTTCGAGTGCGTTGATAACAAAGTCGCCGACAAAACCGCCTTGGTTGTAGCGCACGTCAACAATCGTTCCTTCTTTGTCCTGCTGCGCGTAAAAATAGCGGACGAACGAGGTATAACCCGGCATTCCCGTATTCGGAAGCCAGACGTACGCGAGGCGACCGCCGGAAAGTTTGTCCACCAGACGGCGATTATCTTCGACCCAAGCCCGCGTCCGCAGTCCGGTATCACTCGCCACGGGAATCACTGTTACGAGCCGCGAACCTTCGCGCACAGGTTTACTGTTGATTCTCAATATCGTCTGGCGATTTGCCGTATTTTCAAATGGATTGTAAAAATTGGTCGTCGAATCGAGCGGTTTGCCGTTGACTTCGAGGATATAATCGCCTTCTTTGACATCAATTCCCGGCGAACTGAGCGGCGATCTCAATTCTGGATTGTAATTTTCGCCGTTGTAAATTCGTTTGATTTTATATTTTCCGTTTTCGACGGTAATGTCCGCACCGAGCATTCCGACTTGAACCGGGTCTTCGCCCGGAACGTCGCCCTCGCCCGTCAGATACGAATGTCCGACAGTCAATTCGCCGCCCATCTGCGCGATCAGATAACCCAAATCTTCCCGATTTCCGACGTATTGCAGCATCGGCTGATATTTTTTATAAATCGCGTTCCAATCCGCGCCCTGCATTTTCGGGTCGTAAAAGAACTCGCGCTGAATCCGCCACGTTTCGCGGAAAATATTCGCCCATTCTGCACGCGGATCAACCTTCATTTCCATTTGCGCGACATTGATTCCGCCGTCGCCGACTTTGGCGGGCGCGTCCGTGCCGACGATTCCCCATTTATTTCCTCTTGCGCCGTATAAAAGTTTCTTTTTGTCCGCCGAAATCGTGTAACTGGTGACTCCTTCAATAAATGGAACTGCCGCATTCGCCGCGACTGTGAATTTTTGCAGCCGATAAGCACCGATTGCGGGAACCAGTTCGGTGTAGAAAAATGTTCCGGGCGCACCCGCCGTCAAATTACTGTAATCGGCAGGCGGAGCTTTGACCGAAATAATTCTTTGCCTGATTCCGTCGAAATCAATCCGAACAGAGTTATTCATTGGTTTCGGCTTTGCGGTTTCGTCCGTCGGCTTCGGTTTCGGAGTTTCGTCAGCCGCAGGTGTCGGCTTGGGAAGTGGTTCGTCGCCGGTTTCCGGCAGAAAAGGCGAAGGTTCGTCGGAACTCAAAACAGCTACATAGATTGACTGCCGCGTCGTTCGATCCATCGAACTCATATCAACCCAGCCGGAACGCTGTCCGTAATCGGTGCTTGCCAGAAAATAAAGATATTTGCCGCCGGCATCAAAAGCGGGCGAACTGGAATTCGCCAGACCGTCCGTGATCTGATAAGATTTTTTCTCGGAGAGCGAATAAACAAAAATCGCCAGCATCCGGTTTTTCAAATTTTTTGAATAGGTAATCCATTTTGAATCCGGCGACCACGAAGCCTCAAACGAATTGCGAAACGCATTGGGATATTGATCCGTATCTACTTTTGTTGCCGCCCCGCTTTTAACATCAATCGTCCAGATATTTGCGTGATTGTCCTGCATAAGCATCTGCTCGCCGTTCGGCGACCACGATAGATTTGAAAAGTAAGCCGTCGAAGGCAAGTTAATCACACGCGGCTCGTTTATTCCCAACGGATCGCCGACCATCATTTGATATTCGCCGCTCGCATCCGACATCCAAGCGATTTGCGATCCGTCGGGCGACCACGTCGGCTCGCGCTCGTGCGCCCCTGAAGTTGCCGTTAAATTTCGATAATCGCCTTTTGCCGAAGGAACTGTAAAAATATCGCCGCGTGCTTCAAAAGCCGCGCGAACTCCGCTCGGCGAAAGCGCGGCTTTGCGGATCATATCGTCCACTTTTTTAAATTGCGGACGAGTCTGCGGCAGATCGCCGTTGACTTCGATATTTAGCTGGGTTGATTTCCCGGTTTTGGCATCGAGCAGATGAATGTAACCCGCCTGTTCATAAACGACCGCATCCGCGCCCGCCGAAGCGTTCATAATGTCGAAATCGTCGTGATTCGTCAGTTTCGTCAGCTTTTTCGTATCAGTCTGATAGGCAAAAAGATTCGCGGTAAAATCGCGGTCGGAAATAAAGTAGATCGTATTTCCCATCCACATCGGACTCGAATCGTTGCTGTCCGTCCACGGCAGTCTTTCGACGGAATTATCAGCGAGATTAATGACTTTGATCGGGTTCACCCGTCCGCCCCGATAATGCCGCCAAAAACTTATCTCGTTAAATTGCGGAATAAACATCAGCGGAAATTCCTGATAACTTAACTTATTTCCGTCGGGAGAATACGAACCGGCAAAAGCCGACGGCAGCGGGAGCGGTTCGGGTTTGCCGCCTTCCGCGCCGACCTTCCACAGCCGAAAATACGCATCCTGCGGCGCATTCTCTCTGAGCGAATTGAAAATTATGCCGCGACCATCCGGTGTCCAGCCCTGAACGCGATCCGGCGCGGGATGAAACGTTACCCGTCGCGGATTTCCGCCCGATGCCGGTATCACATAAACATCGGTATTTCCGGCAACCGTGGCGGTAAATGCAATCTGCGAACCGTCCGGCGAAAAATACGGATCTATATCCATTCCCGGTGTCGCCGTCAGCCGCCGCGCCGCGCCGCCGTTCCGGGAAACCGCCCAAAGATCACCCGCATATTCAAAGGCAACCAAATCACGGCTGACTGCCGGATGCCGAAGCATCCGCGTTCCCTGTGCCGTTACCACGAAGGAAAAAGCTGTGGTCAACAACAGCGCAAGAACAAGATGTCTGATAGTCATATAAAATGAACTCCTATGTAACTTTAACCAATCTATTCGTGTATCCGCCGTTAATTGCAGCGGCGGATACACAACTTATTATTCACCTACGATCAGAACGAGATGCGAATTCCGACCTGACCTTCTCGTCCCGGCAATACCTGTGTTGTTGATCCGAATGGTTCGGTTGCAATTGTGTCGCGGTTCTGAATCGCTGCGGGATTCTGACGGTTCAAAAGATTGAAAAACTCAACGAGCAATTCTACTTTCACTCGCTCCTTGATGTCGAATCGTTTGGAAAAGCGCATATCGAGATTGACGAACGGCGGAGCGGTGAAAGCATTTCTGCCAGCCGTAAAATCAATACTATTGAAATTACCGTTGCCGTCCGGGTCTCTGTTCAGCGTATCGAAGCGGCTAAAGTGAAAACCGCTCTGCACCCGAAAGATGCCGCTGACTTGGAAATTATAGGGCAAATTCACCAGCCCATTGACCTGAAAGATATGATCTAAAGCCAGACTCGACGGTCCTTTGTCCAAATCCGGTCCGTTGACGAATGTTCCTGCCTCCGCGACGAAATTGCCGTTTCTGCTGGTGAACGATCCGTTTGCGTTCGTTTGCCGTGTGCAGGTAGGATTCGCAGCCGGACAAGGTTCGGTGACGACCGGAGCGATTCCGATAAATTGATCCGTTCCGGTCGTAAAGATGCCGAGCGAATTGTCGGTTGCTTTGGCATAAGTATAGTTAGCTCCGAGAAGGTAGCGATTGCTGAGCCGCTTGGTAAAGTTTATGATCAATCCGTCATATTTACCTTCAAAGAAAGGTCCGAATGTGCGAAGTTCTCCCATAGGATTCGGCGCATCGAAACTGCGTCCGATACCCGCGACACGCGATCTGAAAGCGAGATTGCTCAACCGAACGCCGAGAAGATTTTTTATTTCGCGGTGAAAATAGTCCGCCTCGATCACCATATCCTTCGTCAATTCACGCTGTACACCGATGCTGAAACCGAGCGTATGCGGAGTTTGGAAGGTGCTGTCAACCGTTGTCGGCTGCGATTGCGGCGGAATAAGCGGATTATTCAACAGACCGCCAACTCCGAATTCAAAGTAGCCGTTAGGCTGTCCGATAGCTGCCGCGGCTTGAGTTAAATATTGAGCCGGCGTAAGTCCGGTCAGCGACTGCACATTGCTCATATTGATGACCGCATTAGCCGGTATCGGAGCATGACCCGCAGCGACCACTCTGTTCAATCTGTCAACGCCAACGATTGGTCCGCCGCCAAGCGCACAAGTCGTTCCCATCGCGGCGATTTGAGCATCGGTCAGTTGGTTTGAAATGCACGGTCCCGGAAGACCGACCGCGAAAGCGATACTGGAGATCAAACTCGGAGAACCGTAAAAACCTCTCGGAAAATACAATGACTGTCCGAGTCTCCGATCACTGCCGCCAAATGCGGGAATTTGCTGCACTAACCCAAGCCGGAACTGGTCATAAAACACGCCGAAATTTGAGCGAATAACCGTTTTCGGCGTAACCGACCAGGCGACACCCAGTCGCGGCGAAAAGTTTTTCTTGGCATCGAACTCGCTGTCACGGTCGTAACGAAGTCCCAGAGTAACCGTCAGGTTTTTTCTGAGCTTCCAATCGTCCTGCACAAAAAACCCGTTGTAATTGTTCCGCAAATGAATTTCGCTGGATTCCAGTGTCGGACCGCCGGCTGCCAATATCAAAGATACGCCGCTGGTTAGCGGTTCAAAGTTAGGGTTAGTGTAGTCGTCAATAGTAGTGAAAAGCTGGGTTGTAAGGGTTGTAGAATCGAGTCCGTCAACTTTCGTTCGCAAAAATTGCCAACCGAATTTGATGTCGTGATCGCCGAATATTTTGTTCGCGTTGGCAATAAATGACGTATATTTCTGATCCAGATTTGAGGGGGTCATTGCATTACCAAAAGCTACTGTGGGAAGAGTGGTAAATAAGCCGCACGTCGGAGGGCAAGTCTGTTGCCCGGGGAAGGCTGACAGTGTGGTGATTCCCGTGAACTGTGAAAATGCGGGACGGCTGTCGGACGGCTCGCCGCGATAAGAACCGCGAAGCGTAACGATCCACGGATTGCCCTGATCGCCCAGCAATACCGTGTCTCCGAATGCCAGCAGAAGCCGCCGATCTCCCGTGCTTCTTCGTGTCGAAGGCAAACCCGAACCCGAAATTCTGTCAAAGCCGTTCGTATAATTTACTTCCTGCACCAATTGATGCCGCCCGAGGTTTTCATTGAGTTTAAAAAAGGCTCTGGTTTCGCGGTTGCGTTGCGGAATATCCAACGGATCTTCCTGGTTACGGATCAGGTTGGTAAGCACCGGCGGAAGCACCGGATAATTAAAGTCAATGACGCGATCTTCCGTGATGCGTTCCGCCGAACCGAAAAAGAAAATCCTGTCTTTCAAAATCGGTCCGCCGCCTGCGATGCTATAGTCGAAGCGGCGAAGATGCGTCGGGTCTGTCTTGGTTTGATCCAAAGAGTTTGACGAATCGAAAGCCTCGTTGCGGTGAAAAAGCGATCCGACACCGTGAAACTCATTTCCGCCGCTCTTGGTAATCACATTGACAATCGCGCCCGAAGCCTGTCCGAATTCGGCTTTATAGCCGGTCGTCAGCACCTGAAACTCGGCAATCGTTTCCTGATTAAACTGTGCCGACGCGCCGCCGCTGACGGTATCTTTGTTCGGTTGTCCGTCAATAAAAAAGTTGTTATTGCCGCTGCGTTCGCCAAGCACCGGACTGGCATTATCGCCGTCCGACTGCCGGTTAATGGCAACACCCGGAACGAGTTGGAGCAAATCGAGATAGTCGCGCCCGTTGACCGGCAGTTCGACGATCTGGCGCGGCGTAATGGTCAAGCCGGTAGCCGCCGTATTTTCATTTAACAACGGCGCTTCGTTGGTAACGGTTACAACTTCCGAAGCGTTTCCGACTTGCAGACGGACATCGAAAGTTAAGGTGCGGTTGAGCGTCAACTCAAAGTCGGAGGTGCTGGTGGCAAAACCCGTCTGTGCAACCGTCAGCGTATATGTTCCCGCCGGCAGTGCTGCCAGACGATAAAAACCTTCCGCGTCAGTCGTTACGGTTCGCTCGGCAGCAAGCGTCGTGCTACTCGCCTTGACCGTCGCTCCGGCGACCAACGCGCCGTTCGCATCTCTGACAATTCCTTCAATAGTAGATGTAGTAGTCTGCGCTGTTACGCTTACAGAAAAGCCGATAAAAATAAACAGCACACACGAGCCGATAATGTATTTGATTTTTCGCATTGTTTTCTTTCACCTCTCGAAATTAAAAATTAGAAACTAAAATTGCAATATTTCTTGCCACTATTTGTTATCTTTCGGCAATGGTCGGTGGTCAGAAAAGAAAAAGATTCTTATTTTTGGCTTTAACCGATCACTGACTACTGATTTTCCCGATACCAACGCGCCCCGTCGCCATCTTCTTTTTCGGTTTGGGCGAGCAGTTCAAGAGCGCGTTTCGGTTGACTATGAGCGCACGCCACGAGAATCGCGTTAATTGTTGCAATCGGCGCGACATACGAATCGAGAAACGACGTGCGGGCAATCGAAGCGATCAGATATTGCTCACAAAACCGCGCAATCGGTGTTTTATCGCCGTCGGTAATGCCGAAAGTCGCCACATTCCGCCGCCGCGCCCGCTGCGCCGCTTCGACCGTTTCGCGCAAACCCTGACCGAAACTGATGGCTATCAGCAAATCTTTTTCGGTCAGTATCCTGACCTTACTTTGCACCGTGCCGCTGCTTCCCGACGGTGCTTCGGCATCGCAGCCTAATCTGACCAATCCGTAAGCGAGCGACATCGCCAAGGATGCGGCAAAATCTATCCCGACAACCACGATCCGGCGCGTGCGATGAATTTGTTTTGCCAATTCGATAATTTTATCCGTGTCAAGACCGTTTTTGAGCGCAATCAAATTTTCGAGGTCTTGATTCACGCTTTGATAAACGTAATCGGCAACACTGCTATTCTTTTGTGCCGCCGCTTTCATTGAAGTATAGGGAGTAATTTGTGTTACGAAATGGTTACGCAAATCATCGGCAAAATCGGCAAATTTGTCGTAACCCATAGCCTGCACGGTGCGGACAATAGTTGACGAATCAACTCCGTATCGCCTTCCCATTTCGCGTGAAGAAAGAAAAAATGATTCTTGCGGCTCACTTAAAATTTTATTCAGCAGCCGCTTCCGGCTTGCGCTCAGATTGGTTTGAGATTCGACAAAACGCGCTTCAAGCTGAGTCTGCGCGTCTATCCCATTCTGGATATTCGCCGAACCGTCGTTTTTTTCGACAACATTTACTGTTGCGGTTCGATGAGCCTTCTGATTCCGGGATGCGTTTGAATTAGTGTTTTTTCTCATATTCTAATGCGTCCATTTGCCGACTAATTTTTATATGGTTCAAAAACAAAAAAATTTATGCTTTCTACAAAAAGCTTTTGTTTTTAGCTGCTGCATTGTTTGCAAAGTCACACATTTATAACCTTGAAAAACCTGCATTGTACTGTTGCATTTTGACTGTGTTTGCGGATAATTTAAAATGAGATTACATCAGTTGTTGCATAATGTCAATAAATTAATGTGAATTTACATCAATTTATTATTTTTTTTAACATTTTGCATCAATTGATGTAAATGAAGCGACATCGGACGCAGTATAATTTCAGGTGATAAAGCGGATTTGAGAACATTTTTGAGGTTATTCGAGTAACTTAATCAGTTTTTGGGTGAAGAATACACTTGAAAACTCGAACAAATACGTTTTAATAAATAACTCCGGCGGACAAGCGAAAGCCGTATTTGTAACTCAGTTCGCCGTAATCGCGGTCGAAAGTATAATCTTAGCGGCGCATAATCATCGGTTAAACTCCATTCTTTATCAGGTCTTTCGCGGTAAAGTTGCAAAGCGTTCTCAAAAAGTTCGGCGTTTGTCGGAACAATTTCAAGACTTGCAAGTCGGCGCAGAGTGTCAATAAAAGACACGACCCGCGCTCAAAACTCGACTCCCGAAAGCGCGTTGGCAAGCTCAAATAAAACAGCTTCGGTGGTAAAAAGACGCGCTTTTCCTGCCCGCAAATCACTCATTACCTTGATTGCCGACTGATGATTTTTGTCCCTGCTGTTACCAAGATTCCGACAAAAGCCGCCGTATCAATTAAGACTTTTTCGCGCCGTTTAATATTCACGCTTCGGTATGCCATACAAATAATGGTCGTGTTGATGCGCCAAATCAGTTATATCGGCATCAATCTGATTCTCCTCGATAGCGGCAAATAATCTGTCCCAATCACTTTCTTCATTCGTCGGCTATTCGTCGGCTAAAGTGATAATCACTTCCCTCGCCTTCATAAGAATCACTAATCGGCTCAAGCGGCAAAACCGCGCTGTTGTGAACTTTTCCTTTAACTTCTAACACAATTTTAATCCCGCTGACATTTACAATTACACTGCGTCAATCCCGAAATCCAACCGCTCAACAATAAATTCGACCGACAGCCGCGTTCCTTTGATGGTCGGTTTGCCGATTAAAACATTTCTGTCAGAAACGATTCTATTTTGCCAATTCATATTTTTTTCTGTCCTTGCTTCAAGATTTAAGGTTAAGACTAACAAATAGTTGATATTTTTTCCAAGTTTTCCGCTTCAATACTTTAAGAATTTTAGTTTATTCAAGTGCTGACTGAGATTTTATTAATTCAGGAAAATCTACTTTATTCTTTTCATTTTCAAACTATTTGCGAACCAAATTTTATTTATTTTTGTGAATCCGTTATATTGAGTGTTATGAATATATTTTTTGTAACACTCAATAATTTGGATTTTCAAAGAAAAAGTTTATTTATGCAAAAATATCTTTTGTTAGGATTGGTTTTGTTTTTCGCAGTTTCGGTTAGCCGTGTTCCGGCGCAATCGGCGACGGCGACTTTGAGCGGCACGGTAGTTGACGCGAACGGCGCGGTTGTTTCCGGCGCGAATGTGAAAATTACGGATAAAACCAGAGCGTTCGAGCGTTTGACGACGACGAACGGCGACGATTATTTTATCTTTTCGCAGGTTGCACCGAGCAATTATATTTTAACCGTTGAGCAGACGGGGTTTGCGGCGGCACAGACAAATATTGTTTTAAACGTCAATGACCAAAGCAATCTGCGGGTTCAGTTAAAAGTTTCGGGTGCGGCGGCAACCGTTGATGTTACGGACGCGGCTTCTTTGATCGAAGAAACGCCCGTTGTAAAAACTGTTGTTGACCGCCAATTTATAGAAAATCAGCCTTTGAACGGCAGAAGTTTTCAGAATTTGGTCGAACTTTCGCCGGGAGTCGTTATCGCGCCGTCGAATCTGCCGAATCCGGGACAGTTTTCGGTCAACGGTCAGCGCACGGGATCGAATTATTTTACGGTGGACGGCGTTTCAGCGAATTTCGGTTCGACGGCTTCGGTAACGCTCTACGAAACGGCGGACGGCGGCGTGCCTTCTTATTCCGCGCTTGGCACGACTTCGAGCCTTGCATCGGTTGACGCGGTGCAGGAATTTTCGATTCAGACTTCGACTTACGCGCCGGAATTTGGTCGTCAGCCGGGAGCGCAAGTGTCCTTATACGGATTACATATATCAATTATGCAATAGCTGACTTCCAAGCCGACATCAAATATCCAAATGAGGTGATAGAACTCAGACTTGTTTTAGAAAAGCTGTTCAGCCCCAAACTCATCAGTTGACTTAATTCTTCCAC
>JBBPXX010000021.1:0-6937 GCA_038200505.1 Pyrinomonadales bacterium
AACTTACAACTCGAAAATTATCAATAATCTGCGTTTCATTCGCGCTTACGTTAATAAAGATAAGGTTTTTGTCGAATGCGAGAATACGACGGACGGAAAGCGGAGAATTTTCGCCGCCAAACTTTTTGTTGACGCTTGCGGGACAAATTCACAGGTTTCGCGTCAATTAAACGCGGGCAAATCAATCACGCACGTTTGCCCGACAGTCGGCACGGTGGCGACTGGTTTCAAACGCGGCGAAGGCGAAAGAGAGGTTGATTTTTCCGTCGGCGAAATTCTCGTCAGCACCGAAGATGCTTCCGATCATCGCCAACTAATCTGGGAAGGTTTTGCCGGAAATCCGGTCAAAGACGAATATACAACTTACCTGTTTTTTTACGATTCGGTAGAATCGAAAGCCGACAAATCTCTGTTCAAATTATTTGAAGATTACTTTGAAAAATTGCCCGATTACAAAACAAAAAACGGTTCGTGGCGCGTCGTCAAACCTGTTTTCGGCTATATTCCGAGCATTCATCATCACGGCTGGAATAATATTAAAAAAACAGCGACCGACAGAGTTTTATTGATTGGCGATGCTGCCGGTCTTTCGAGTCCGCTGACATTTTGCGGTTTCGGTTCGCACGTCCGAAATTTGCGAAAATTAACAAGTTTGACCGAAAACGCTTTGCGGGAAAATACTTTTGACGAGAAAACGCTTTCAAATATAAACGCTTATGAACCGCGCGTCGCGCAAATGTCGAGCCTCGCCGAATTTATGCGCCCGATGCCGAAAAGCAAATCGTTCGTCGTCAATGAAACAATGAACGCAGTAATGATGGCTCTGAGCAAATTAGACGCAAAAATAAGTCAGGAAATGTTTCAAGACCGCATTCCGTTCGCTTCATTCAAAAAATTGCTTATAAAAACCGCAAAAATTCATCCAAAAGTTTTCAAATTGATGTTCGAGCATTTGGGCGCAAAAGGCGCGTTTTGGTGGCTCAGCAACATCGCCGAAGCCGCTTTTAAGGAAAATCGTAAAAAATAGAATGATTTCATTTAACATCTTATCAAAACCTTGCTTCGCTTTATATTACAAGCTAAATTGATTTTACGCTGTCGCAACCACGCCGGACGGATAAGTTGCGAATCCGAATTTTTTTGACGCTCTTTATGTTTATGCGTGGTTTGTAACATTTGCGATTGGGTTTGGTGTATATTTGGTTTTGATGAAAGCGTTTTCACCGAAAGAAAATTTAGCCACGGATGAACGCGGATAAACGCAGATTTTTAAATATTGTATTAAAGTCGCGGAAGCGACAAAAAGAAAGTAGCCAGATGCAAAGCGTCTGGACGGTTAAGAGATACGATTTGTGCTTTGAAGAAGCGCACCGATAAATTAAAATGCCTTCAAGTTATGTAACATCAAATTTTCATCTCGTCTTTTCGACCAAAGAAAGACTGCCGTTAATCGCAGATGATTGGCGCGATAGGCTTTGCACGCTTATCTCGGCGGCATCGTCAAAGGAATGGAAGGCGTTCCGCTTGCGGTTGGCGGAGTTTCAGATCACGTTCATCTGCTTGTCAGTTTGAAGTCAAAACACCGCCTTGATTATTTTTTGCGTGATTTAAAGGCAGATTCGTCCGGTTGGATTCACAAAGAATTACGAAAGAAGTTTGAGTGGCAAAAAGGTTACGGCGCGTTTTCGGTTAGTCCGACAGGTATTGACCGCGTGAAGAATTATATTTTAAAGCAACCTGAACATCATCAAAAAAAAACTTTCGAGGATGAATATGTTGAATTATTGGAATTGAGCGGAATAGAATACGATAAGAGATATTTGTGGTGAAATCGGTGCGCGTCCTCAACGCGCGAATGTTAAATTCGAGCATTCCAGACGCTTCGTATCTGGCTACTTTCGAATCGCGTCTTCGACGCTGAAAATCTGCGACGGGATTAAATTTATGAAATACGAGAAAATTAAAAATTATTACAATGGCTCTTTCCAAGAAAGCAGTTCGACGGAAAGTTTGGATGTTACATCGCCGCTTGACGGGAATTTGTTGTCGCAAGTTCCAATGTCAACGACGGAAGAATTAAACGCGGCGGTTGAATCCGCGAAAAAAGCCTTCGAGAGTTGGAGCAAAACGCCGATCAAAGAGCGCGTTCAGGTGTTTTTCAAATATCGTCAGCTTTTGGAAGAGAATTTGGACGAACTGACGAATCTGGTTTCCGAAGAGAACGGGAAAACCTACGATGAAGCGCGAGCCGAAGTCGAGAAATCAATCGAATTGACGGAGTTTGCGTGTTCGATGCCGCAACTTGTTTCGGGTGAGATTTTGGAGGTTTCAAAAGGTGTCGAATGCCGCACGGAGCATTTTCCGCTCGGCGTGGTCGCGTCAATCGTGCCGTTTAATTTTCCATTGATGGTGCCGAATTGGACGATGCCGAACGCGTTGGTTCTCGGCAATACGATGATTATGAAGCCTTCGGAACTCGTGCCGCTTTCGGTTGTGCGAATGGCGGAACTGTTGAAAGAAGCGGGTTTGCCCGACGGCGTTTTCAATGTCATCAACGGCGGCAAGGAAATTGTCGAAGGAATTTGCGCTCACAAAGATATTGAAGCGGTCAGTTTTGTCGGTTCGACGAAGGTTGCGAAATTGGTTTATCAGCAATCTACGCATAATTTAAAACGCTGTGTTGCACTCGGCGGCGCGAAAAATCATCTGTTTGTGCTGCCGGATGCGAATCCGCAGATGACGGCGACGAATGTTACCGCGTCAATGTCGGGTTGCGCGGGACAGAGATGTATGGCGGCTTCGGCGATGTTGGCGATTGGCGATGTTAATCCGATCATTGACCGGATTTGCGAAGAAGCGCGAAAGGTGGTCGCGGGCAAAAATCTCGGCGCGGTGATTTCAAAAGATGCGAAAGAACGCATCGAAAATTATATTTCCGAAGCCGAATCAAACGGCGCGAAAGTCCTTGTTGACGGACGCGGTGCGATTGTCGAAGGCAAGGAAAACGGAACTTATGTCGGCGCGACTGTGATTGATTTTGTAACGCCTGAAATGTCGGTGGCGAAAGAGGAAATTTTCGGTCCCGTGATTTCGATTATGCGAACCGATACTTTGGACGAAGCGATCAAAATCGAAAACGCAAATCCTTACGGCAACGCGGCTTCGGTCTTTACACAATCGGGCGGAATTGCAAGATATGTAATGGATAACGCATCGGCGGGAATGATCGGCGTGAATATCGGCGTTCCCGTTCCGCGTGAACCGTTTTCATTCGGCGGTTGGAACGAATCGAGGTTTGGCGCGAATGATATTACGGGGAAAAGTTCGATTGAATTTTGGACGAAATTGAAGAAAACAACGACGAAATGGAATCTCGAAGCCGGCGTGAATTGGATGAGCTAGTTCGATTTTGGATTTGAGATTTTGGATTTTGGATTTGTTTTATGTTTTTATAAATTGCCACTAGCTTCAGCTAGTGGACAGCAAAACACAGGAGAAAAGGCTTTAGCCAAATATCTGAAAAATAATATTTCCTTTTGGCTTTAGCCTAATTAAAAATATATGCCGTGGGTAAAAGTCTGGCTGCATTTTGTTTGGTCAACCAAAAATCGTGAACCTTTTCTTACTAATGAAATCAGACAGAAGATTTTTCAGCACATTCGGGAAAATGCGAAAGAAAAAGGAATTCATCTCAATTTTATCAACGGTTATATTGACCACGTTCATTGCCTGATTTCGCTTGGAACAGACCAAACTCTGAGTAAAATTATGCAGTTAATAAAAGGTGAATCGGCATTTTGGATAAATAAGAATAATCTTTGCAAATCAAAATTCGTTGGCAAGATGAATATTTCGTTGAAGAGATTTTAGCGAAATATGAAACGGCACTCGGCGGGAAAAATAATCTTGAAAAAATTAAATCACGGCAGATAAAAGCGCGGCGAATCGAACCTGACGGGAAGACTTTTGAGGAAGAAGAAATTTTGCAGAAAAGTATTAAAATGCTGGTCAAAACGATTTATCCTTCAAAAGAATACGGCGATTATGTGAGTATGGAAATTTACGATGGTTCACAGGTTTTGAAACTCGGCAACGGCGAGAAAGTTAAATTAAAGACCGACGAAGCCGAACAGATAAAGCGCGAAGCACAGATTTTTGCTAATCCGAATTTGCAAAAGACTTACGCGAAAATGGATTTTCGGTTTGTTGATAAAATTGACGGGCGCGAAGTTTATGTTTTAAACGCTTCAACCGTCGAAAAAGGGCGCGAAAGGCTTTATTTTGATGTGCAGACAAATTTGCTCGTCCGGCGCGTCGCTTTTACGCCGACGGTTCTCGGCAATTTTCAATATCAGGTTGACTACAATGATTACAAAGATTTCGGCGGCGTGAAATTGCCGACGACGACGCGCTTTGCCGTGCCGAATATTAGTTGGACGCGCAAGATTTCGGAAGTCAAAAACAATGTTAAGATTGATGATGCGAAGTTTGTAAAATAACTATCGCTTTTACGATTTTAAGCGTCGAAGACGCAACCAGAAAATAGCCGGATGTGAAACGATCCTGTAAAATATATCAAATCATCCGCGTTGAAGACGCGAAAAGAAATGAATGCCGTCGAGTCATATTTCATCAAATTTTCATCTTGTTTTTTCGACAAAAGGTCGTTTGCCATTGATTACAGTTGATTGGCGCGAAAGGTTACACGCTTACCTCGGCGGAATCGTCAAAGGAATGGAGGCGATGCCTTTAGCAATCGGCGGCATTGCCGATCACGTTCATTTGCTTGTCAGTTTGAAATCGAAACATCGTTTGGATTATTTTTTGCGCGATTTGAAAGCCGATTCGTCAAATTGGGTTCACACGGAATTGCGAAAAAAGTTTGAATGGCAAAAAGGCTGCGACGCATTTTCCGTCAGTCCGACTGCGGTCGAAAGCGTAAAGAAATATATCGCAAATCAAGAAGAACATCATCGCAAAAAGCCTTTTGAAAAAGAATATGTCGAATTATTGGAAGCAAGCGGAATTGAATACAATGAGAAATATTTGTGGTGATTGAAGCAATGAAACCATATTGGAAAAGTAGCCAGAGGTTAAACTTCCGGTTAAAGTTGAAGAACAATTTTCGCGTTGAGGATGCGAAAAAAGCTTTGTGCGTCTTCAACGCAGGGACAATGTGATGTAATTACCAGATGTTTCACATCCGGCTATTTTCGAGTCACGGCTTCGCCGCTTATTTATAAACTTTGGAGGAAAATATTTATGTCAAAAATAGTTAAATGCGGTCTAATCCAAGCGCACAATGTCGCGCCGACGGATGCGCCGATTAAGGAAATTAAGAAACAAAATATAGAAAACCAGATGAAAATGGTTGAAGATGCGGCGCGGCAAGGCGTGCAGATGCTTTGTTTCCAAGAAATTTTTACCACGCCGTATTTTTGCGCCGAACAGCAGACGCGCTGGTATGATGCGGTCGAAAAAGTCCCTGACGGCAAGACGGTTCAGATGATGCAGTCAGTTGCCAAAGAACACGGAATGGTTTTAATTGTACCGATTTACGAAGAGGAAATTTCCGGCATTTATTACAACACTGCCGCCGTGATTGACGCGGACGGGAAATACTTGGGCAAATATCGCAAGACGCATATTCCGCACGTTAATCCGGGATTTTGGGAGAAATTTTATTTTCGTCCGGGAAATTTGGGTTATCCGTGTTTTGATACGGCGTTTGCCAGAATCGGCGTTTATATTTGCTACGACCGCCATTTTCCCGAAGGTGCGCGGTGTTTGGGTTTGAACGGCGCGGAGATTATTTTTAATCCTTCTGCGACAGTTGCCGGATTATCGGAATATTTGTGGAAACTCGAACAACCGGCACACGCCGTGGCGAACGGTTATTTTGTCGGCGCGATAAACCGAGTCGGCACGGAAGCACCTTGGAACATCGGCGAATTTTACGGTCAAAGCTATTTCTGCGATCCGCGCGGGCAAATCGTCGCCGAGGCTTCGCGTGATAAAGACGAACTCGTCGTCGCGGATTTGGATTTTGATATGATCCGCGAAGTCCGCAACACTTGGCAGTTTTTTAGAGATAGACGACCTGATGCTTACGGTGCAATTGTGGCAGATTAAAAGATGCAGTTTGAATGGAATCCAGAGAAAGCCGCGAATCTAAAAAAACACGAAGTTAGTTTTGAAGAAGCCAAAACTGTTTTCGGAGATTTCTTAGCGCGGATTTTTGAAGACGAAGAACATTCGTTTGAAGAAAAAAGAAACGGCATTGTCGGATATTCTACGGAAAATCGTCTTTTAATAATCAGCTACACGGAAAGAGCGAATGATACAATCAGAATTATTAGCGCACGAGAAACAACTCTGCGAGAAAGGAGGAAATACGAAAATGAAAATGGATGAAAATGATGAACTTCTGCCCGAATACGATTTGGATTATTCAAAATCCAAGCCGAACCGTTTTGCTGAAAAATACCAGCAAATGCAGAGAACGGTTGTGTTAGATTCCGATGTTGCAGAAAATTTTCCGAGTGCCGAATCGGTAAATGAAGCATTGCGTTTTTTAGTTCGTGTTACACAGAAAAACCGAGAGTCATTGCAAAATAAATAAAAAATGCAGGAAAGACAAAAATATTCTTCCGGCGCAAAATGGGAATCAATCGTCGGCTATTCGCGGGCGGTTCGGGTCGGCGACAGGATTTATGTTACAGGCACGACGGCGACTGATGAAAACGGCGAGATTGTCGGTGTTGGTGATGCTTATTTGCAGACGGTTCAAGTTATCAAAAATATCGAACGTGCGCTGAAGGCGTTGGGCGCGACGCTTGAAAATGTTGTCAGAACGCGGATGTTTGTAACCGATATTTCGCGTTGGGAAGAATTCGGCAAGGCGCATGGCGAATTTTTTGGCGGGATTTTGCCTGCG
>JBBPXX010000022.1:0-29955 GCA_038200505.1 Pyrinomonadales bacterium
GAAATCTGGCTGCCGTTTGAACATCGGACGCGGGTTTTGAATCATTTCGGTTATCTCGATTTCGGGGCGCAAAAAGTTACGGAAAGCGGCAAATGGCTGGCGGATTTGCGCGTTGATCGTCCGCTTTTGGTTGGAGAATCAATGCGGCGCGGACTTTTTGAAAATCTTGAAACAAAAGAATTTGCAGGTTTGATGGCGGCACTCGCGGCGGATTCCGACAGAAATTTCGGGGAACTTTATCTGTCCGACAAACTGCTCGATATTTTAGGCAAAGCCGAAGAAATTATCTTTGACGTTTCAAACGTCGAATGGAAAAATGGCGTTGGACCCGCGCCGGAAATGAATTTTTCGGCGGCGGCAACCGTCGAAACTTGGGCGGACGGAATTTCTTGGAGCGATCTTGTTCACGAAACACAAGCCGAAGAAGGCGATCTTGTGCGCCTTTTATCAAGAACCGGAGAAGCGTTGATGCAGTTGTCGTATTTGAAGGAATCAAACGCGGAAGCGGCGGCGATGGCGCGAAAAACGGCGGATGTTATTTTGCGCGAACCGATTCGATAATTTTTATTTTGTTGTAAATTTAATAAGTTCGCTCGTTTCTTTTGACGATACGCAGAACACTACCGATTAAAATTTCATCGAAAATTTTATAAATGATGCGGTAGTTATTTACTTTTATGCGTATCAATTCGTCGCTGTCAACGAGCTTTTTACTACCGAAGGGTCGCGGAGTCAAGCTAATTTGCTGATCTTCTGTCGTATTTTGGTTTGCGTCTTTTTCTCGATCTTATCTAAAGCCTTCAACGCTGATTTTTCAATTTGAATTTTGTAGATCATCTCCAATCTATTCTGTCGAGAAACGCCTTTGCATCTTCCCAAGCAATGAATTCGCCGTATTTCAAAGCGCGGCGGGCGGCGCGGATGTCGGCTTGATCTTCGACAGACAATTTGCTCAGATTAGATTTTACGGGCAAAGCGGCAAGTTCCAGACTTTCGATAAGAGCTTCTGCAAATTCCTGATTTTCCACACGGTAACGACGATTAATGCGGTTTGGCAATTCAATAATTATTTGTCCCATATTTGAAATATTATAAATCAAAACTCTAAAAAAGAATAGCAATTTGATTTTGGACGAAAATTTACATTAATCAAAATTATATTTTCATCCCGTTTCGATTGAGCAGCGATTCAAAATTCGATTTATCAATGGCTTTGATATAAGCATCGCGCGGTTCGACCAAGCCTTTTTTGACTAAATCAAAGAGCGCGTCGTTGAGCATTACCATTCCGAGAGCTTTTCCGGTTTGCATTGATGAATTTATTTGAAATGTTTTGCCTTCGCGGATGAGATTTGAAATCGCGGGCGTTACGATTAAAATTTCGAGCGCGGCGACTCGTCCGCCACCTTTTTTCGGCAATAATGTTTGAGCGATAACCCCTTTTAACGACTCGGAAAGCATCACGCGGATTTGCTGCTGTCGGTCAGCGGGAAATTGGTCAATGATGCGGTCAATCGTCGAAGCGGCGGTTGTCGTGTGCAGAGTTCCGAAAACTAAATGACCTGTTTCGGCGGTTTCAATCGCAATTGAAATCGTTTCCAAATCACGCATTTCGCCGACCAGTAAAATGTCCGGGTCTTCGCGCAAAGCGGCGCGTAAAGCGTCTTTGAATGAATCCGTATGGTTGTGAACTTCGCGCTGATTGACCAGACATTTTTGATTTTCGTGTGTAAATTCTATCGGGTCTTCAATCGTGATAATGTGGTCTTCGCGGTTTTTGTTGATCGAATCAACCATCGCACAGAGCGTCGTTGATTTTCCCGAACCCGTCGGACCTGTTACGACAACCAAACCTTTCGACAGATTGCACAAATCCATTATCGCCTTTGAAAGTCCGAGTTCTTCAGCGGTCAGAATTTTAGTCGGAATAATACGGAAAACGCCGCCCATTCCTTTTCTATCCATAAAGATATTTGCCCGAAAACGCGCCAGACCTTCGATTTCATAAGCAAAATCGGTATCGTGTCTATTGTGAAATTCCTCCTGATTTTTCGCGGGCATTATCGAGGTTAAAAGATTCTTCATCGCGTCTGCCGTAAGTGCGATTTCATCCGGTTCGAGCATCATCATTTTGCCGTCTTTGCGAATCATCGGCGGCATACTGACCGATAAATGCAAATCGCTCGCACCGGCTTCCGACATTTTGTAAAAAAGTGCGTCCATTTTTTTACTCGCCTGCGGATTTTTATCTGCCGTAAAAGATTTTGCCGGTCGAGGCTGCGGAATCGTCAAAGGTTCTTCGATTATTTGGTCTTGTTCGTAATTTTGCTCTATCGGCGTTTGAAGATAGGTATAATTTTCCGGCGGCGTATATTCGGCGGCAAATTCCTGCGGACGAAGCGGTGGTTCATAAGTCGAAGTATCGGAAAAATTCGTTACAAAGTCAGGGTCGTAAAAAGGAACGGTTTCGATTTCCGGTTTTGAACCGTTGAAAACTTCCGCTTGATAATCAGGCTTTAATTCGGTAATTCGCGGTTGTGCAGAATTATTGTAATTTTCAAACCGGGAAGAATTTGAAATTCTTTCGGAAAAATCGTTTGAATTTGCAGGTAAAATTTCTTCCGCAAACAATTCATTTTCATCAACCGGAATTAACGTCGGCAATGACTGATAATTTACTTTCACAGGATTGGAAACCGGTTCAATATCCATTTTATTTTGAGTGAAATCATCAAAATTTTCAGCATCTTCCGTATTGGATAAATCCGAAAGCACCGGACGAATCGTAACGACAAATCCTGCCGCCGATTTTTTAATGTGAAACGAGAAATTTCCGAGATCGTGATTGTGAACAAATTCTATTTCCGCTTTATTCGGCAATTGCTTTTTGACCGCGTTCGGAATCAACGGAAAAACCAACATACTGATTTGTGTTCCCAAAAGCGGCGTTTTAGCAACTTCGGTTGTGCCGTTGTCCGCAGTCAGATATGGAATTTTATTCGGTTCGAGATGCAGTTCGTAACTGCAAGTTGACAGCAAAGTTTGCAAATATTCGTTTAACTTTTCCATTTTTTATTTTCTTATTAAGGATTTAATTGCGGGAAAATTCGTGTCTTAGAAAAAAGACACGAACAAGACTAACATATAAAAACAATGTTTGTCATTAAAAATAAGTTTGGAACGCGGCTGATGAAGTGTTTGGAAAATGTCAATGCAAATGCTATAACAAATTTTGCTTACGGATTATCACTAAATTATGAATTTGGATTTTGAAAAATACGCCGACGGACTCGTTCCGGCAATCGTGCAGGATGCTGAAACACGAAAGGTTTTGATGCTCGGTTTTATGAACGCCGAAGCGTTTGAAAAAACACTAAACGACGGAAAAGTTACGTTTTTCAGCCGTTCACGGCAAACGCTTTGGACGAAAGGCGAAACGAGCGGTAATTTTCTGCACGTTGAAGAAATTTTGATTGATTGCGACAATGACACGCTTTTGATCAAAGCAAATCCTGTCGGTGCGGTTTGTCATACGGGCGCGGACACTTGTTTTGAAGAGAAAAATGAATCTGAAAACTTTTTGTTTGAACTCGAAAAAATAATTCTCGACCGAAAAAGAAATCCGTCGGAAAATTCTTACACATCGGAACTTCTCGCCAAAGGAATCAACAAAATCGCGCAAAAAGTCGGCGAAGAAGCGGTTGAATTGGTTATCGAAGCGAAAGACGATAACGAAGAATTATTCAAAAACGAAGCCGCCGATTTGCTCTATCATTTTTTAGTTTTGTTGGCGGCAAAAGATGTTTCTCTGTCTGACACTTTGGATATTTTGAAGGAAAGACATAAATAGATGCCGGATGTTACTTTTCAATCTGATATGTAACATCCGACATCTACTTCTGCGTCATTACTGAATAGGTTTCGCCTTAGCTTTTGCTTTGGCAAAATCACCGGCTTTGATGATCGTAATGCTGTCCGGCGTGATGTATTTTTTCATCGCGGTGTTGACTTGCGCGGGCGTTAGATTTTTGATTTGTTCTTCAAACGCCGCGTCGAAAGCAATCGTGCGATCTAAAAACAGATAGTTGTTTAATCTGCCGGCAAGTTCACGGTCTTGGGCGCGTGAAAGCTGGCGCGACTGCAAATAACCGCTTTTCGCCGCTTCGACTTCTTCCGCCGTAAAACCTTCGGTTGTCGCTTTTCTGATTTCATCCTTAAAAGCCGCTTCGAGTTTGTCGGCGTTCTCCGGCGCGTAAATCGCGTTGGCGGAAAACTGACCCGATTCGTCTAATGAGCTTGCAAAAAAACCTGAACCGACACCGTAACTTAAACCTTCTTTCTGACGAATTCGGGTTGCCAGACGCGAATTCAAAAATCCGCCGCCGAGCATATAATTACCGAGCGCGAGTGCGGCATAATCGGGATTATCGTCGCGGAGTTTGACGTTCAGACGAGCAACGAAAACCGCATTTGCTTTGTCCGGCGTTTCAAATGATTTATTGACCGGCGTGATTGCGCGATATTCCTGTTTGATGCGCGTGTATGGACGCGGACTTTTCCAATCGGCGAAAAGGTCTTTGGTCAAAGCCGAAATTTGCTGCGCGTCAAAATCACCGACAATGGTTAATTGTCCGTTGGACGCGCCGTAAAAGTCTTTGTAAAACTTCTTCACGTCGTCCAAAGTAACGGCTTTGATGTCGGCAATGTCTTCGTCAATCGTTCCCGAATAATTCGGATGACCTTTCGGATAAATGTTAAAAGCGCGTCCTAATTCCGTCGAAGCAATGGCTCTCGGTTCGCTTTTTTGACTTTCGATGCCTGTCAATGTTTCCTGTTTAAGCTGGTCGAATTCGCTTTCGGGAAACGTCGGTTCGCGCAGAATTTCGCTGACCAGACGCATAACCGCCGGAAGATTTTCGCGTGTCGTTTCGATGGAAGCAATCGCGCTGGTCGCGCCGCCGATAACAAAAACCCGCGCTTTAAGTTTGTCGAATTCGTCCTGAATCTGCTGGCGCGTGTGTTTCGCCGTGCCGCGCATCAAGAGTTGTCCGGCAAGCTGCGCTGCCGCCGAGCGGTTCATCAGAGATTTTTCATCGCCGAAACGCAACAGCAATTGAGCAATGACCGAATCGCCGCGATTTTCCTTCGGAAGCAAAGCGACATCCAAACCGCCGATTTTCATTCGTTTAACCCTTGATTCAATATTGGCGGGCGACGGATCAAACACTTCGCCGGCGGCAATTGCTGCATCGCCTTTGTAATCTTTGAGCATCGCCGCCAACTGCGTTTCCGAAACCGTCGGAATCTCGGCACGGTCGGGTTTTTCCGTCGGAACAAATATGCCGACTGTGCGGTTTGAAGGTTTCAAATAAGCGGAAGCAACGCGCGATACATCGGCGGGCGTTACGCTGCGAATGCGGTCACGATACAGAAAATACAACCGCCAATCGCCCTGCGCGATGTATTCGCTCATTGACAAACCAACGCGGTCTGATGAATTAAGCGTTAATTCGATATTTTTCAAAATCGAAGTTTTGGCGCGGTCAACTTCTTCTTTGGTCGGCGGATTGGCGGCGATGTTTTCGAGCGTTTTCGTTAAAATTTCACGCGCTTCGTCCACGGAATTTTCCTTGCGAACTTCCGCACCGAAAATGCCGAAACCCGGTTCTTTCAGTTCAAAATTAAAGCCGAAAACCGAACTCGCCTTTTTCGGTTCGACGAGTGCTTTGTAAAGTCTGCCGGAAGGCGCGTCGCTCAAAACCTGAGATAAAATGTCAATGGCGGCATAATCCGCGCTTGCGCCGGGCGGAATATGATAACCGGCAAGCACAAATTGAGTGTCGCCCGTGCGCCGCACCGTAACCTGCCGTTCGCCGTCCTGCGTCGGTTCAATCGTGTAATTCGGCGGCAAAGTTCTGTCCGGTTTCGGAATCGCGCCGAATTTATCTTTGATAATCTGAAGCGTTTTCGCTTCGTCAAACTTTCCGGCGACGGTCAAAACCGCATTGTCCGGCTGATAATATTTGTGATAAAACGCCTGCAATCGGTCAATCGGCACATTTTCGATGTCGGAACGCGCGCCGATTACCGTGTTGCCGTAATTGTGCCATTGATACGCGGTTGCCAGCATTTTGTCGAGCAAAACGCGCGTCGGATTGTTTTCGCCCGATTCAAATTCATTGCGAACGACGGAGAATTCACTCTCCAAATCCTTTTTGGCGATGTAGGAATTGACCATTCTGTCGGCTTCCAAATCCAACGCCCAGTTGAGATTTTCGTCGGTTGCCGAAAATGTTTCAAAGTAATTCGTGCGGTCAAATGAAGTCGAACCGTTCGGACGCGCACCGTGCGAAGTCAGTTCCGCCGGAATATTCGGATGTTTCGGCGTGCCTTTAAAAACGAGATGTTCGAGCAGATGCGCCATTCCGGTTTCGCCGTAATTTTCGTGGCGCGAACCGACGAGATAAGTCATATTAACGGTCGCCGTCTGTTTAGTCGGGTCGGGAAAAAGCAGAACTTTCAAACCGTTTGCCAAACGATATTCGGTGATTCCTTCGACTGATGTAACTTTTTGAACGCCGTCCGGCATAGACATTTTGGCAGTTTGCGCCAAAACGCTCATCGGAGCGGTCAAAAAAGCCGTAATTATAAACGCTAAAGCTATCGAATAAAGATTCTTAGCCAAACGATTGGGATTCATATATTTTACCTCCAGAGATTTTTTAGTTTTAAAACTTTCTGTAATTCCCCTATATTTTTACACTTTCTTTTGATTGTAGATTTATTGGGAAATCGCGTAATAAATAATTTAGGAGCAGATTCTTAAAAGACGAAAATCTTAAATTCGCGTCTGTAAGAAATTTTTTCTTCGCACTTAAAATTATTTTGAATTTTTGATTAACACCCTTAGATTAAGCGAAATTAAAAGTAAAAGTCAAAGAAGATAGAAAGTTACGGTTTTATTTTTATTGAAAAAATATTATCTTTTTGTTATGAAAATTTTGTTCTTAATGGCATTACTTTTAATTCCCGCAATCGGCGGCGAAATTTTAGCGCAGACGGCGAATGATTTGGCTACTGATTGGGACAAACAGCATATTTCCAATATTTTGCCTTCAAACGTGCGTCATCAGGATTTGAAAAAGTATCTCGAACAGCTTAAAAAATTAGGTTTAAAGGTTGAAGAAGTCGGGCGCAGTTATGCGAACCGCGAGATTTATCAAGTCGAATTCGGCAAAGGCGCGACGAAAGTTTTTTTGTGGTCGCAGATGCACGGCGACGAGCCGACGGCGACGAGCGCGTTGATTGATATGTTTGCCTATTTGCAGAAAAATCGTGATAAAGATTGGGTAAAACAAATTGAAAAAACTTTGACTATTCGCGCCGTGCCGATGCTCAACCCGGACGGCGTGGAACTTTATCAACGGCGCAATCTGCAAGGCGTTGACATCAACCGCGACGCGGCGCAATTACAAACTCCCGAAGCGCAGCTTTTGAAAAAGCTGCGCGATGACTGGTCGCCGAATATCGGTTTCAATCTGCACAATCAGCAGGAATTAACGACGGTTGGCGATTCGACCAATCAAGCGGCGATTTCCTTCCTTGTCGTAACGGGCGCAAACGCCGACACGGAAGGCAGCGAGCGTAATAAACGGCTGGCTTCGGTAATGATTTCCGCTTTGCAAAATTTTATACGCGGCAGCGTCGGGCGTTATGTTGACGATTACAATCCGAGCGCGTTCGGTGATAAATTTTCAGATTGGGGAACGCCCGTTATTCTGATCGAAACCGGCGCACTGCACGGCAAAGACGAGATGTTTTTGGTCAAAATGAACTTCGTCGCAATTCTCTCCGCCCTCAAATCAATTGTTGACGGCAGCGAAAAAACAGTGAGTCCGGCAAATTATGAAGCAATTCCTTTTAACGGTTCGGGCAGGATTTACAGCGCGATTTTTCGCGGAGCAAATATTGTCAATCCGGTCGAGCCGGTAACGATTTCGACGGCGGACATTGCAGTCAACATCGCCCGCCGCCGCGCGGCTTTTATCGCGCCGTCTTACATCAGAAACATCGGAGATTTGTCGCATTATAAAGGTTTGGATGAGTTTGATGTCAGTAATTATTATCTCGTGCCGCGCTACGGCTTGGTGCGCGTCGGCGCGGGCGGCGAATTTTTGTTTTATAAAAAAACGCGCCAGATTGACTGGAAAACACCCGAATTGGAGAAAGCCTTTCCGCCTGACGGAATTTTCAGCCTCGGCAGATGGGTTAAACCGCTCGAAAAATGAAACCTTGAAACTGCTTTTCAGCTTTTCGGAAAGTAACTCAGTCAAACTGAAATTGCTAACTCCGATTAGTTGAACGCTCGCTCCGATGCGAAACTGCCTCGTCGAGAAGCAGAAACATCATCGGTTTCTGCTTCTCCATAGTCTTTGAGCCAATTTCAAAAATCCGATGATGAAAATTTTACGGCGCGGCATAAAAAGGCGCGGGCAAATCGTCATTTTGACCGAATTGCGCGGCTTGAAATCCGCCGTCAGAACTGCGATTTACATACCAAGTTCCGTTTGACGGTCGCCAGACGGCAATATCTGTTTTGCCGTCGCCGTCGTAATCGCCGGGTTCGGGAATATCACTTCCGAAACCAAACTGCAACGCCGTAAATCCGTCGCGGCTTCTGTTTATATACCAAATTCCGCTTGAATTTCGACGAACGGCAAAATCTGTCTTTCCATCGCCGTCATAATCACCCGGAACCGGCGTATCTTCAAATTGACCGTTGCCGAATTGAAAACCGTGAACACTATTATCGGAACTCTGCAAAAAATACCAAATACCGCCCGGCGATCTATAAACTGCTATGTCAGTTTTGCCATCGCCGTCAAAATCACCGCGAATCGGGCGATCTGTACCAGTTGTTCCAAATTGCTGCGAACGCAAAACTCCGTTTGAACTTTGCAAAATATAGACAAATCTCGGTGAAGACGCATCCGATCCACCACGCGAAACGGCAATATCGGCTTTTCCGTCGCCGTCATAATCGGCGGCAATCGGAATATCGTCATTTTGTCCGAATTGGATGCTGTAAAATGTGTTGTCGCTGCTGCGAAGGTAATACCAAAAACCGTTTGACGGACGGAAAACTCCGATGTCGGCTTTCCTGTCGCCGTCAAAATCTTCGGGGGTCAGATTATCACCGACTTGTCCGAACTGCCGACCGCGAAATGAATTATCAAGACTGTTAAAAATATACCAAACGCCGTTTGACGGGCGGAACACCGAATAATCCGTTTTTGCGTCGCCGTCAAAATCAGCGCGGTTTTTTGGTCTGCAACTACACATTACGTTGGAAACGAGTTTTTCAACCGTTCCGCTGCCGATTCCGACAACATAGATTTCGCCGTCTTCGTCTTCGCCGAAAGACGGAATATTGCGTGTCGTACTCAACAGCAAAGTTTGCTGATTATTGAGCCACATATAAATATCGCCCGAACAGTAATCGCCGTAAATATACGCACCGTTCGGCAAATTTCCCTTCGTTCCGCGATAAACGTAACCTCCTGAAATCGAACAGCGTCCACCCGAATGATCGTATTGCAGAATCGGCGGTGTAAAATTGTTCGGATTACACAGAGCCGCGTCAATGCCGGTGCATTGATTTCCTTCATACACTCGCCAGCCGTAATTTGCGCCTTTGGTAATAATGTCAACTTCTTCGATCACAGCTTGCCCGACATCGCCGGCATAAAGTTGGCGCGTTCCGCCGCGGTCAAACGACCAGCGAAACGGATTTCGCACACCGACGGCGTAAATTTCGTCCGCGCCATCTCTGCCGACAAACGGATTATCCGCCGGAATCGTATAACCCGGATTGCTGTTGTTGCCGGAAACATCCGGCGTAATTCGTAAAAATTTACCCAGCAAACTATTGATATTCTGTGCATTATTGAACGGATCGTTGCCCGAACCGCCGTCGCCCATTCCGATATACAAATTGCCGTCGGGTCCGAATTCGATCATTCCGCCGTTGTGATTGGAAAACGGCTGCGGAATCGTCAAAATAATTCTCTCGGAATTCGCGTCGCCCAAAGTGTTTGAATTATTTGTGGTTTTGTAACGCGCAATGACCGTCGCACCGTCGTCGGCGCGTGTATAGTTGACGAAAAAATAACCGTTTGCCGCAAATTGCGGATGAAACGCCAAACCGAGCAAGCCGCGTTCGCCGCCGATGCTGATTTTATTGGAAATATCCAAAAAATTGGTCGGCGCAGTTGAACCCGGCTGAACCACTTTAATAATGCCGCCTTGCTGAACGACAAAATTTCTTTTTGTGCCGTCTTTGGCATTTGTCAGAAGCAGCGGCGAATTCAGTTCTGTTAAATAAGGCTGAAGCTGCAAAGCCTCCGGCGCGGAAGTTTGCGCCGAAAGTGCTGTGCTGAAAAGCAGAGCGCATAAGCCTAAACCGGCTAAAAATTTCAATTTTTGCATTTATAATTCTCCCGAATGTATTTATCGTTTGATGAGCTTTTTTTCAAGTTTTTTTACATCGCTTAGACGCATTTCTAAACTATTTGGTTTTACTAAATTTTTTAAAATAATAGAAAATAAACATTTTTGAATCAAAAGTCAGTTTCAAAGTAAAGATTGTAATGCTTGGCACAGTTCGGATTAAAATTATAGCGGCATTTCGGACAGACCGACGCGCATTTGAAATAGTCGGCAATCGCTAATTGATGTCCGCAATTGCCGCACAATATCGCTAACGTATCGCTTTCTCCGACAGACCAAACTTGCGGCGAATGATTCGTATGCTCGGCGTGGCATTTAAAACACGGAAACCATTGACCGCAGCATTTGAATTTGATGGCAATAACATCAATTTTGCTGTTGTAATGAACGCATCGCGTTTGCGCGTCAACGTCCGTGCCGATTACTTCCAAATTATGAATCTTCATAAAACCAAAACTCCACTATTTTGAATTGTAAATGGTCAATGGCAAATGGTAAATGATAAAATGTTTTTATGAAGTTCCTACACATTTCCGACGTGCATCTCGGCTGCACCCGTTATCAGTTGAACGAATCGCCGCGTGATTTTTTTGACGCTTGGATTGATGTTCTGCAAAAATACGCGATTGGCGAAAAGGTTGATTTTGTCATAATGTGCGGCGATTTTTTTCATAAACGAAGTGTGCCGCCGGAAACGATGAATTATGCTTTTGCGGGTTTGAGTCTGTTAAAAGATGCCGGAATTCCGGTTGTTTCGATTGAAGGAAATCACGATCAAAAACACAAAGACAGCGATTACAGTTGGCTGCGTTCACTGGCGAATTGGAATTTAGTTCATTTGATCGAGCCGAAAAATGTTGACGGCAAAATGGTTTATGAACCATGGGACGAAGAGGATAAACAAGGCGGATTCGTGGACATTGGACGGGCGCGGATTTTCGGTTCGGATTGGTACGGCGCGTCGGCGAATTGGGCGATTCCGATGTTGACCGAAGCGATGAAAGAACATCGGCGCGAAGGCGCGTTTCATATTTTGCTGCTTCATACCGACGTTGAAGGACATCAAACGCATCCGATTCCGGCGTTGACGATTGCCAATCTCAACGAATTAAAATCCGTTACCGATTATGTCGGACTCGGACACACGCACAAGGCTTATGAAATTGATAATTGGGCGTTTAATCCAGGTTCACTCGAAGTTACGAGCATTGACGAATTCCGCGAAACGCGCGGCGCGTGGCTCGTCGAAGTTGATGAAAACAATTGCGTTACGGCAAAGCACGTCAAAGATTATCGCCAGCGTTCGTTTCAGCGTTTGAGTTATGACGTAACAAAATGCGCCGAAGCCAAGGAAGTTACCAACGGCGTTATGAATTTAGTCAGAAATGAGGCGCGTCCAGCCGAAAAAGATCAGCCGCAGCCGATTATCGAAATAACTCTGCGCGGTCATCTCGGTTTTCCGAACTCGAATCTCGAACTAATCAAAATCCGCGAAGAAGCGCAAAAATTGACGGACGCGCTGCATATTCGCTTAAAAAATCACACTGCGCCGGTTGAATACGCAGTCGCCGCCGATATGGGCGAAGACGTTTCGCGTGAAAAACTCGAACGTCGCGTTGTCGAAGATTTGATTATCCGCGATAACCGTTACAAAACCCGCGTCGAAGACATTTCCGATGCAGTTATCGGCGCAAAAAGAATGGCGTTAAGCGATGATTCGCCTGATAAGATTGCGGATTTCATAGCTTTAAAAATCGTCAATCGTCAATCGTAAATCGTCAATAGTTTTGGTGATTGAGATTTTAAGCATTTACTCAATAATCATTGACGATGCAGCAATTTCCTAACCGATTTACGATTGACGATTTACGCTTTAAAAATTATGTCAGAATTATTAGAAAAAGTTAGTGGCATCAAACATTTGCCGATATTTCCATTGCCGTTGGTGTTATTGCCGAACGAGCTTTTGCCGCTGCATATTTTCGAGCCGCGTTATCAACAAATGCTCAAAGATGTCGCGCTTGAAAAAAATATGTTCGGCGTGTCGTATTTTGAACCGCAGGAATCCTTTATCGAAAAACCGTTGGCGGGAACAGTCGGCTGCGTGGCGGAAGTGCGCGAGGCGCAGTCAATGCCGGACGGACGCTCAAATGTTTTGACAATCGGCGTTGTTCGTTATCACTTGATTGATTATATCGAAGCGGGCGAACCTTATCTGGTCGGCGATCTGGAATTTTTTGAAGACGACGAGGAAGATGAAACTCTGCTTAATCCGCTGGCGGATGAAGTTTATGCGCTTTTTCGGCGCGTCGCCAAAGCCGCGCACAAACTCAGCGGCGAACGCGGCATTTTTCCCGATGTTCCGCAAACCGAACCGCAACCGCTTTCTTTTCTCGTTACCGCGGCGTTTAATCTCGAACCGAATTTGAAATATCAACTGCTCGAAATGCGTTCAACAATCGAACGATTGACTCGTTTGCGCGAGATTTTGCGGCAAACCGTCGGCAAGATGGAAGAAAGCGCGGAAATTCATAAAATTGCCGCAACAAACGGACACAGCAAGAAAAAACTCGATATTTGAAATACGGCTCAAATTTAAACTTGTCTGCAAAATGTGCATAATGATTCTTTAATGACGAACTCCAATCAAAGAATTGCACTCACAGGTTTTATGGGCGTTGGTAAATCAACTATCGCCAGATTTCTCGGCTATCAGCTCAAATGTAAAACCGTTGACCTCGATTCGGTAATTGAAGCAAGCGAGAATAAAAGAATATCCGAAATCATCGAAGCCGACGGCATCACATATTTTCGGAAAGTCGAAACGGAAAATCTGCAAAAAGTTTTACGCGAAAGTAACGCGCTGATCGTCGCGCTCGGCGGCGGCGCATGGACGATGGAAGAAAATCGCCGGATAATCAAATCCAATAATCTGACCAGCGTTTGGCTCGAATCAACTTTTCAGCATTGCTGGCGAAATATCTCGATGTCGAAGCGCGTCCGTCCGCTCGCACAGGATAAAATACAAACACGAAAACTTTTCGACGAAAGACAAAATTTCTATTGTCTGGCGGATTGGCACTTTATTATCAAACCCGAACTGACTTCGTTTGAAATTGCCAAACAAATCGCCGAAGAGATGTTTTCAATCTAACTTTAACTGACATTTCGTGTTAAATGTTTTAGACTAAGTTGACAAACCGAAACTAAGAGAGTAATTTTCTCAAAATGTATTAGAGGAAATCCGAAACGGGAGATTTTATTTGTTGAAATCTTTTTTGTATTCGGTTTGAACGAAACAATTTAATCAGACTTAGCAAATTTTCAGGAGGAAATAATGAAAATTAAAATAATAGCAATTACGGGTTTGGCGGCAGTTTTATTTTTAGGTGCTTGCAAAGGCGATGCCAATGTCAATGCAAATATGGCGAACAAAATGAACGCCAATATGATGAACAGCAATATGGCAACTCCGATGATGCCGACAACGGATATGGCAACCAAAACGGCGGTTGAATCGGCTCTGAAAGCGAAAGGTTTTAACGATGTCGTAGTTGACGCAACAACGACAGGCGTAACACTTCGCGGAACTGTTGAAAAAGGTAAAATGGGAGAAGCCGTTCAGACTGCCCAGGAAGCCGGGAAAAAAGCCGTTAAAAACGAATTAACAGAGAAATAGTCAAAGAAAAAGGAGGAAAATATAAATGTCTGTAACAGAAAAATATCAATCATTAGTTGATTTGGCACGGCAGCTCGGAGTTTCCAGTTTGGATGTGCGCGAAAACGACGGAGTTTTAAAAATAGACGGCGTTGCCGGAAGCGCACAGGCAAAACAGCAGCTTTGGAACGAATACAACCGCATTGATCCCGATTATCGTTCGGGCGATCTTGTAATGAACATTTCCGCGCCGGAAGGCGATGCAAGTTCGGCAGGTTCATCAAGCGGCGGTTCGACCTATATGGTTCAATCGGGCGACACATTAAGCAAAATCGGTTCGCACCACGGTGTCAGTTGGCAGAAAATTTTTGAAGCCAACCGCGACAAACTCGATGACCCGGATAAAATCCAAGTCGGACAGGAATTAACTATTCCTTCGGCGTAGAATTTTATTGACTTTGAATTCGGCACTTTGATATGTCTTGTTAAACGCAGACATATCAAAGTGCTTTTTATTGGAATAAAAACATCAGGCGGTTTTGCGGCTTCCCGACTTTAAGTTAAAATTTTTCCGTAAATGGGAAAAATTCGCAGTTTATTCTCAATCCTTTGTAAATTTTTTCCCGGAAACAAATAATGCCGATAAACAAAGATGAATTTCGCGCCGCACTCGGACGTTTTGCCAGCGGTGTAACGGTTGTAACAACCAAAGATGCCGACGGAAATCTGCACGGTATAACCGTCAGCGCGTTTTGTTCAGTGTCGCTTGAACCGCCGCTGATTTTGGTCTGCATCGAAAAAACGGCGGGAAGCCATCGCGCATTGGAAGAAAGTGAATTTTTCGCGGTCAATGTTCTGGAGGAAAGTCAGCAGTATTATTCCGACCAATTTGCGTCGTATTTGCCTGACAAATTCGACGGCATCAAATTTACAATCAACAAAAACGATATTCCGGTTTTACAAAATACTTTAGCGGGTTTTGAATGCCGGCTCGTCAACGCTTACGACGGCGGTGATCACACGATTTTTGTCGGTCAAATCGAAAAATCGCGCATCACCGACGGCAAACCGCTGATTTATTTTCACGGAAATTATCGCAAGTTAAATGATTGACTGCTAAATACGGATTCATAAAAGATATTTGATTTTTGCATTTGTCCGTCATAGATTATAAATTATAGATATTATTTTGAGAGGAAAAATCAGATGTCAAAAGAAGTTATAAATGTCGGTGGTGAAGAAAAAGTCGTGCGCGAAGACACGGCAAAAGCGTATCGCGGAACTGTTTGGGCTTTGTTGAGTGTCGGAGCTTTTATAATTATTGCCGCAATACTTCTGTTAGGCGGATTTTTAAAGTCGGTAACTGATGACAGTCCGCAAAAATCTCCAGCGGAAATCGAAACAAAAAGACAGTAAATAAATGGTAAATAGTAAATGGTGAATGTTAAGAATTTTTCTTTCATTCATCATTCACCGTTTTAAAAAAATGTTGGTTTTAGGAATTGAAAGCTCTTGTGATGAAACGGCGGCGGCGGTTGTGCGCGACGGCAGAGAAATTTTATCGTCCATAATTTCTTCGCAAATCGAGCTGCATAAACCTTACGGCGGCGTGATGCCGGAACTTGCTTCGCGTGAACATCTGGAAAAAATCGAGCCGGTGGTTGACGAAGCATTGGAAAAAGCCGGTGTTTCGCTAGAAGAAATCGAAGCCGTCGCTGTTACGCAAGGTCCCGGACTTGTCGGCTCTTTGCTCGTCGGCGTTTGTTATGCAAAGGCATTGGCGTTCGGGTTGGGTATTCCGTTTATCGGCGTAAATCACATCGAAGGTCACGTTTTCAGCGTCGCTTTTGAAAATCCGGCGGTCGAATATCCGGTTTTGGCATTGATCGTTTCCGGCGGACATACAAATCTTTTTTACATTCCCGAAGCGGGCAAATATAAAGTAGTTTCGCGCACACGCGACGACGCGGCGGGTGAAGCGTTTGATAAAGTAGCGAAAATGCTCGGACTCGAATATCCGGGCGGACCTGTCATCGAAAAAATCGCCAAAACGGGCGACGCGCATAAAATAAAATTTCCGATTGCCAAAATCAGCGACGGACGACCGGATTTTAGTTTCAGCGGTTTGAAAACGGCGGTTTCGCGTTATTTGCGTGAAAATGAGATTGAGCCGATTGGTGAAAATGAAACGTCTTCGCAGGAAATAAAAGATGTTGCCGCGAGTTTTCAGGCGACGGTTGTTAAGACGTTAATCGGCAAGATGGAAAAACTCGCCGTTGAATTAAAACCGAAAACTCTGATTGTCGCGGGCGGCGTGGCTTGCAATCTCGCTTTGCAGGAAGCGGCTCGAAAAAGTGCCGACAAATTAAATCTTCCCGTTTATTTTCCTTCAAAACATCTTTCCACCGACAACGCCGCGATGATTGCGGCAGCCGGAAATTTCCATCTCGAACGCGGCGAAAAATCCGATTTGCAAATGACCGCCGACGTTTCGATGCGTCTGCAAAATTTTGAAAATGAAGATGCCGAGTTGAAAAAAAAGAAGGTTCGTTACCGTTTATAAACTCACTTTTAAAGAGTTCAAAATCAACAGAGCATTCCGGCAATTGAAGCAGTTGCCGGAATGCTCTGTTGATTTTTTTATTCCGAGTTGCAATTTCCGCCTCAATCCGTCATTATTCTCGTTTATTTTAAATACAGTTTTTATATCTATGATTACAACAGAAAAAATTCGCAACATCGCTATTATCGCGCACGTTGACCACGGCAAAACGACTCTGGTTGACGCGATGCTCAAACAATCCGGCACGTTCCGCGACAACGAAGCTGTCGCCGACCGTATGATGGATTCGATGGATTTGGAGCGCGAACGCGGCATTACGATTATGGCGAAAAACGCCTCGGTGCATTACGGCGATTATAAAATCAATATTTTAGACACGCCCGGACACGCCGATTTTGGTGGCGAAGTCGAGCGTGTTTTGAAAATGGTTGACGGCATTGTTCTGCTCGTTGACGCGGCGGAAGGTTGTTTGCCACAAACCCGTTTTGTCTTACGAAAAGCGTTGGAACAAGGGCTTCCCGCGATTGCCGTTATCAACAAAATGGATAGACAAGATGAGCGGCACGAAGAGGTTTTAGACGAAATTTACGACCTTTTTATTGACTTGGGCGCGGACGATGAACAGATTGATTTTCCTGTTTTATATGCGATTTCACGCGACGGAATAGCGAAAAAAAGTGTCGAAGACGGTTCAAAAAATCTTAAACCACTTTTCGACCAAATTATCGAAACGATTCCCGCGCCGCACGCTTTGCGTGATGACAGTTTGCAATTACTCGTCGCCAATATCGAATACAATGCTTTTGTCGGACGCTTGGGAATCGGCAGAATTTATTCGGGCGAGATTGCCAAAAATCAGGAAGTGATGGTTTCAAAACGCGACGGCACAACACAGAAAACGCGCGTCAAAGAACTTTACGTTTTTGAAGGGATGAAGCGCGAAACGGTAGAAAAAGCCGGTGTCGGCGAAATCGTCGCGCTCGCCGGATTTGATGACATCAACATTGGCGAAACAATAACAACAGTTGATAATCCGAAACCGCTGCCAATAATAAATGTTGACGAACCGACGATTTCGATGATTTTCGGAGTGAACAATTCGCCGTTTTCCGGCATTGACGGCAAATTCGTAACGTCGCGCCAAATTAAGGAACGGCTTGAGAAAGAACTTTTGGGAAATGTCGCTTTGCGCGTCGCCGAAACAGATTCGCCCGACCAATTCAGAGTTTCCGGGCGCGGCGAATTGCAGCTTGCAATTTTAATCGAAATGATGCGCCGCGAAAGTTACGAAGTGCAGGTTTCCAAACCCGAAGTTATCACCAAAAAAGACGAAAACGGACAATTGCTCGAACCGATTGAGCAGGTTGTTGTTGATTGTCCCGAAGAATTTATCGGCGTTGTAACCGAAGCGTTGGGCAGAAGAAAAGGTCAGATGACAAAAATGATAAACAACGGCACGGGCAGAGTTCGGCTCGAATACGAAGTTCCATCGCGCGGTCTGATCGGTTTTCGCGGCGAATTTCTGACGGAAACGAAAGGAACAGGTTTATTAAATACTATATTTTTGCGCTTTGATAAATGGCAAGGCGATATGAAAGGACGAGGCACAGGTTCGTTGGTTTCAGACAGAATGGGCGAAACGACGACTTACGCACTTTACGCTTTGCAAGAACGCGGCAAACTTTTTGTCAATCCGCAAACCAAAGTTTACGAAGGAATGTTGATCGGCGAAAACGCCCGCGCTGTTGATTTGGATGTGAACGCCGTCAAAGAAAAGAAATTGACGAATATGCGAACGACCTCGACCGACGAAGCGATGCGGCTCGTTCCCGTCAAAGATTTATCGCTTGAAGAAGCGTTGGAATTTATTGCCGACGATGAACTCGTCGAAGCTACGCCAAAAGCAATTCGTTTGCGGAAAAGAGTTTTGAAGGCGAATGAAAGACCGAAAAAGTAGTTAGCAAATTTTTAATTAGAGTGAGCGAAGTGTTTGAAAACACTTCGCTTTTTTTACTTTAAACAGCGTTGATGCAAAAAACCTATATATTCGATTGACATCTACGAAAGATTTAGTATGATAATTACTAAGTTTTTCGTAGATAATAATAAAAATGCAAAATAAACCGACAAAATCGGAACTTAAAATTCTCAATGTGCTTTGGGAACTGGAACAAGCGACAGTGCGCGAGGTTCACGAAATTTTGAACGAGCGCAAGCCGACGGCTTACACGACAGTTTTGAAAATGCTGCAAATTATGACCGAAAAAAATCTGGTCGAGCGCGACGATTCAAATAAAGCGCACATTTTCAGAGCGAAGCAGACGAAAGAAAACACGCAGAAAAATCTCGTATCGGACTTGATTGAAAAGGCTTTTCGCGGTTCGGCGTTAAAACTTGTTCAGCACGTTTTGGAAACAAAGCCGACGAGCGCGGAAGAATTAAAGCAAATTCGCAAATTAATCAAAAAAGCGGAGAAAAAACAAAAATGAATTGGGAAAATTTCATCAACTCGAAAATCGTCGAAAATCTCGGCTGGACGCTTTTGCATTCGATTTAGCAACCCGCCTTGATTGCGTTTGTTTTGTTTGTTTTATTAAAAATTTTCCGCACATTTTCGGCAAATGTCCGCTATTTTATTGCAGTCTTCGCGCTCGGTTTGGCGGCTGTTTTGTCGCTCATAACTTTTGCTCAGTTGTCGGTCAACTCAAATCAACGGCAAATTAAAAACGTAAATTTAGATTACACGGAAAAAATTAACAGAGAATATCCGCCTGCGGAAGAGTTTTCGGCAATCGGTAAAAACGACAAGCAAATTGTTGAATTAACAGATGAAAAGCCGTTTATTTCAATCGAAGATTTGCAAAATCTTTTCAGCGAAAATCTTTCCGCCGTTCTACCTTTTCTGGTCGGTTTTTGGTTTCTCGGCGTAATGCTTTTTGCATTGCGTTTAATCGGCGGCGTTTGGCAGATTCATACTTACAAAACCCGTGAAGTTTCCGTGCCGAATAATGAATGGCTGGAGAAATTCGCCACGCTTTGCAAAAAGTTGGAAATTACGCAAACCGTGAAATTTCTGCAATCGAATCTGATTGAAACGCCGGTTGTCATCGGTTGGTTAAAGCCTGTAATTCTCGTTCCGGCGAGTGTTTTCTTGCAAATCAGTCCGCAGCAATTGGAAACAATTATCGCGCACGAACTCATACACATTCGGCGTTATGACGCGCTCGTCAATCTCGCGCAGAGTTTTATTGAAATTTTATTTTTCTATCATCCGTGCGCGTGGTGGATTTCGTCTGTAATTCGCACGGAACGCGAGTTTGCGGCGGATGAATGCGTTGTAGAAATCTTGGACAATTCACAAATTATTTACGCCAGTGCGCTGGCAAATCTTGAGGAAATTCGTCAAACGGCGAAAATAACCGCGCCGCCTGTTTTGGTGGCGGCAAACGGAGGCAATCTGATGCAGAGAATAACAAAAATTTTACAAAAAAATACCGAAAGAAAGCGCGTCAATTCAGCTTGGTCGGCGATGTTGGCGTTGGCTTTGCTCTCGGCAGTTTTACTAACAATGGTATTTTCATTTAACACGGACAACTTTGTCAATGCTCAAACAAAAATGAAAGATAAAAAAATAGCCGTCGGTTTCGTTTCGATTCCCCCAAATTCCAGACCGCTCTATTTATCGGAAAAAGTTGATTTGGCGACACGACAAAATGCAGAGCGATTGACGGCGGACTCGGCGATGATGCAATTAATATCAAAATTGGCACGACGAAAAGTTCCGGCAATCGGCTTTTTACAAGGTTCGATGATTTCCGATGATGAAAAACTTAGTTCCCTTGAAATGAAACTTTTACGTTCGTGGCGCGACGAGGGATTCGAAATCGGCATCGGAAATTATAAGCACGTTTGGTTTTATGACACGCCATACAATGAATATGTTGCCGGGGTCGAGAAAAACGAATCCGTTGCCAGAGAGATTCTGGCGGAGAAAAATTTGCCGCTTCGTTATTTTAGTTATCCGTATTTGAACACGGGCAAAAATTCCGAAGAGCGCAATCATTTTGAAGCGTGGCTCGCGTCGCGCGGTTTAACGCCGGTCAAATTCACGATTGACAATCAAGAATGGATGTATTCTTTTGCTTATAACGTCGCTAAACTCAACCGCGACAATGAAGCGGCGGATAAAATTCGCGCCGAATTTATCGAATATATGTCGAAAATGTTTGACCATTACGAAGCGTATTCGCAGGAAATGTTCGGGCGCGACATCGCGCAGACAATGGTTTTAACTCCGAGTCTTCTTGTCGGTGATTCTTTTGACGAGTTGTTCGGAATGATCGAAAAACGCGGCTACAAATTCGTTTCGATGGAAGAAGCACTTTCCGATCCGGCATATCAAACGCCCGAAAATTTTTACGGCAAAGCGGGAATTTCGTGGTTTGAACGCTGGCAAATGGCACAGGGCAGAAAATTACTTGATGAACCTCAAGTCAGTCCGGCAGTCGAAGATGTGTGGCAAAACAGAAACAATAAAAATCTTGTAAAACCGCCGCCGCCGCCGTCAGCACCTCAACCGCCGCCGCCGCCGCCGTTCCCTAGAAAATTTTAATTTTAGAGCAAATTTTGGCTGAACTTTGGCAGAAGCCCGCACGTCAGCAAGGGTGCAGTTCTTAAAGGCGAAAGGGAAAAGGATAAGGGATAAAGTAAAATCTCTTCTTCATCTTTCGCCTTCATCCTTTCGTTTGCGCCCTTACTCAACGCACGGGTTTCTGTCTTTTGATTGCTCTGTAAAAACGCCGCAAGACGAGTGAAATTCCCGTCCAAACGAGAAATGCGCCGCCGATGCAAGCCAGAAATCCGATAAACTGTCCGATAATTCCGCCGGTTTCGCCGGTGTGTGTGAACCGAACCCACGAGCGAAGTTGTCTGCCGGAATTCTGGTCGCCGTAACTTTCCCACTTAGAAACTTCGGCGGTTTTTGTATTAATCGTTAAACTCGAACGCCCGAATTTGTTCCAATCCTTCCCTTCTTCGATTGTGAAATTCGCTGCGTCTTCGACAATCGGCAAACGAAGCGAAATTGTTTTCCAAGCCGTGTAATTTTCGGCTTTCGTCCACATTTCGTCGAGGTTTTCCGGCAAAGTAAAAGGCTTCTCTTCTTGATTGTTCGTCGATCTTTGCTGTTGTTTCGGCGGTTCGTTTCCCGTAATCGTATAAACAAAATTATTTGCCCAATTATAAGACATCACAACCGCCGTCGCAGTTAAAATTACTAAAACGAGCGACGACCAGAATCCGATGACCGTGTGCCAATTAAAATCACGCGCTTTGCCTTTGACTTTCCAGCGGAATGTTAACGCCGCCTTAAAATGTTTCCAACTCCAGCGGCGCGGAAACCAAATGTAAATTCCCGAAACGGCGAGAAATAGAAAAAGCAGATTAGCGGCATCGTTGATTGATCTTCCGACATCTCTTCCACTTCCCGAAAGTGCCAGCCAGCGATGCGTGTCTTCGATTGTGCGAAAAAATCTGCGCCAGCCTTTCGCGTCTTCGCCGGTGATTTCGCCCGTGTAAGGATTGATGAAAACTTGTCCTTCGCGTCCGAGCGAAACCGATGCCGCCGCTGTTTTATCATTTTTCAAAGTGATATTCGACGGTTTGGCATTCGGTTTCGCTTCGATAACTTTGTTAATTATTTGCTGAACAGGCAGACGCTGCGCGTTTTCAGACGGAATTCGGGCGACACGCGCTTCGCTTTCGGCAAAGTCCAAAATATTTGATTCAAACGAAAGCAATGCGCCGGTTATGCACATTACGAAGATAAAAATTCCGGCTAAAACGCCCGAAGTTAAATGCAGCCAGAAGATAATGTTGCGAAATTGTTTCATCATACATTTTGTATTCCAGATTCCAGATTTAATTTGGAATCTGGAATCTGGAATCTGGAATTTAAACTAAACGTCCGCCCAACGGCGCAACAAATTATGATATACGCCCGTCAATTGCACAGCCGACGGATGATCCGGCGCGGTTTCGTTTATGCGCTGAATTGCCATATCCATATCGAACAAAATTGTGCGTTCGCCATCGTCGCGGATCATACTTTGAATCCAAAAAAACGAAGAAATCCTTGCGCCGCGCGTTACGGGTCGGACATTGTGCAGACTCGTCGCCGGATACAAAATCAGATGTCCGGCGGGAAGTTTGATCGAATGAACGCCGTAGGTGTCTTCGATGACTAGTTCGCCGCCGTCGTAATCTTCGGGATTTGTCAAAAAAAGCGTCGCCGATAAATCCGTGCGAACGCGGTGCGGCGTTCCCGTTATCTGCCGAATCGCGTTGTCAACGTGATTGCCGAACGAATGTCCGCCTTCGTAACGATTAAAAAGCGGCGGAAAAACTTTCAAAGGCAGAGTCGCCGACATAAACAGCGGATTGCGTTCGAGTGCGGCTAAAATCGCTTCACCCATCTCCTGCGAAAGCGGATGGTTTTCGGGCAATTGCAGATTATTTTTCGTCCGCGCCGATTGATGTCCGGCGGTTGCTTTGCCGTCAATCCATTCAGCTTTTTCTATATTTTGACGACATTTTAACGCTTGCTCGGAGGTTAAAATGTTGGGAATTTGTAAAAGCATATTCGGTGTCAGAACCATTTGCGGTAGCGAATGGTTTAATACTGCTTATTGAATTTCTTGAATAATAGTTGACATTATGAAGTTAAACCGTCCGCTACCGCAGACGGTTCTGACTTTAAAAATGAAAATTCGTGCTTAACAAAATCGTCCGCGCTGCGCCCGGAACGACTTGTCCTCCCGTGATGCGGTCGAAATAATATTTGTCCGTAATATTATTTAAATTAAGCCGCAAATCTACGAATTTATTGATTTGATACGAAGCGGTCGCATCAACCAACCAATAACTTTCGACAAAACGGTTGTTCGTCGTGCTGCTGTAACGGCGGTCAACATATCGCGTTCCACCGCCAATGCCCAACCGAAACGGGAATTGATAAGTTGTCCACAAATTAAATGAATTGCGCGGCGTGTTTGTCAATCTGTTTCCGAGTTCCGCCGGATTATTCGATTCGGCAACTTCGCCGTCAAGCAAAGTATATCCGGCGAGAACACTCCAATTTCGCGTAAAATTTCCGGTTGCGCCGAGTTCGATTCCGTCAACACGCTGTTTGCCGTCAAGAACAATTGGCGGTTCGCCGGACAAACCGGGCGTTCTGGCGTTAGTTTTTTCGATGCGAAAAGCGGCACCCGTCAAAAGCAACCGTGCATTAAATAGATCCCATTTTGTTCCGGCTTCGAGCGTATAAGTTTTTTCCGGTTCGAGCGAATCGCTGACGACGACATAAGACAAACCTTCGAGCGATGGATTAAAAGAAGTGCCGTAAGACGCATAAATACTGCCGATTGGAATCGGCTTGTAAACCGCGCCGAGCCGATAACTGAGCATTTTATCAACTCTCGAAACCGGCGTAAGTCCCAAATTCGTCGCGCTCAAACCGTCAACATCGAATCTGTCCCAACGAAGTGCGCCGTTCAAATCGAAATGCTTTGTCAATTTTACTGTGTCCGCAACATAAACCGACTGCGAATCCGCCGTAATATCTCCTGTGAAAGGTCTGAAAGTTATCACGCCTGTATAAACGTCATAAGGATTCGGATTCAAAAGTGTCGTCGTTGCATTCGGGGCGAAACGAAGTTTTCTGATGTTGTTTTCGCGTGTAAATTCAATTCCCGTAATCAACGAATGTTCAATTTTTCCGGTGTTAAAATTCGCCGAAAAATCGGTTTGATTATCATAAGTTTCATCTTCCGTGAACCACGCCCGCATTTCGCGTGTAATAACAGTTGAATCGGGACTCGCAAAACGCGGCGGAGTCGCAATCGAATCGCGGTTTGAAAACCCGTAACGAAACTGATTACGCAAATTTAATTTGTCGTTAAAAACGTGAGTAAAAGCGATTGTTCCGAGATGTGCTTTTAATTTTTCTTTGTCGCGGTCAACAAATCCGTAAAAAGTATAGCGCGGAACGGGTGCGGGTTTGTCGCGGAAATCTATCAAAACATTATTCGTCGCCGGAACCCACGGAATGCCGTAATCGGAAATATTGTCCTGATCTAAATAAAAATAACTCAATGTCAGCGTAGATTTTGAACCGATGCCGAAACTCAAAGTCGGCGCGATGCCCCGGCGATTATTTTCGATAACGTCGCGCCCTGCAAAATTTGAATCGTGCGCCAGAAAATTAAGTCGAAACGCCGTGCGGTCGCCCCAGCCGAGCCGCTCCAACGGAAGATTTATATCGCCCGTCAGACGCTTTGTTTTATCGCTGCCAAGTTGTAATCCGAAATCATAAAACGGTCTGAAGTCGGGCTTTTTGCTAACCAGATTAATCGTTCCGCCGGTTGAACCGCGCCCCGAAAAGGTTGACGAAGGACCTTTGACCACTTCGACCTGTTCGAGATTAAACGGATCGCGCGTCTGCGGTCCTAAATCTCTCGCACCATCAATGTAAATATCGTTGCGTGCGCTGAAACCGCGCAAAGTCAGATTATCGCCCGCAGGAGTTCCGCCTTCGCCTGCTGTAACGGTCAAACCGGGAACATTTTTTAAAACATCGCGCAAAGTCGTCGCGCCTTGTTCTTCAATAGTTTCCTTATCAATGATGTTGATCGTCTGTGGAATGTCGCGCAAAGGCTCGGTGTATTTCGGCGAATCGAGCGTCGAGTTTTTATCAACAACCTCAACCGTTTCCGCCGGACCTTGCAGTTTCAGAGCGATATTTTTCGGAGAAATAATCGTATAAACAACGCCCGTGTTTTGCAGGATTAATTTGAGTGCCTGCTCTTCTGTATAATCGCCGGAAACGCCCGGCGAAGAAATATCCCGAATATTATCGGGAATTTCGACGCGCCAGCCCGTTGATTTCTCAAATGCCGCCAAAACTTCGCTTAATGCGCCCGGCGGAATTTGAAATTGCTTCGTCAAACTGTTTTCACTGCCGAGAAATTTTCTCGTCGTTACAATTTGATCGTGTTTTGCAAAAGTAACTTCAACAGCGCGACTGCTGCCGACTGTGAACGCCACCAAAACGCCGACTGTCGTGGCGGAAAGTATCCAATAACGCGGTTTTCGCGCCCGATTATTTTCTCGTCGAATTCTTAACTTGAATTTGTTTTTTATCATCTATCACCTGCTAATTTTCAAAAATTTATGTTTCATTTTTCCGAAAGATTTGCAGGCGGATGATTCGATTCCGTTATAAGTTGAAGTGAAATTGAAAAGCCGAGAATTTACAAAATTCGACCTGTCATTTTCTTGGAACGAAAAGGAAAGCGTGCTAGAATAAAACTCGCACACCATCCGCATACAAATTTGATGTTTCGCGTTTGGGTTGTGTTTTTCGAGCCTTTGACGTAGCCGCGTCAAAGGCTTTTCTTTTTAATATTTCTAAACTGAAATTGAAAATCGTTTTCAATAAGAGTAAATTTTATTGGACAAATAAAAATGTGTCAAGTACTTTATTTAAAAAGTCAGACCGAATGTTGGATGCAATTCGGTCTGACTTTTTTATCCAATCGTTGTTTTTCCAATTTATTGGGCTTTCAAAACCCAGCCGTGCGGATCAATTTCGTATTTTACATCTTGCGGCAAAGCGATACTTCCCTTACCGTTTTTCATCTCGACGAGTTTTATTTGATCGCCGATTTTTACTTCGACGGGCATCGGAAACGGCAGATTATTCGGCGTTTCCCAACGTAAAACTAATTCATTCGGCTTTGTTTCCGCAACCAATTTCGGCAATTTCGGCTGGCGCAGGTAAACTTCAAAAAACCATTTTAAATCCTTGCCCGATTCTCTTTCCGCCGTTCGCATAAAATCATCGGTCGTTTCAAAATGAAACTGCTTGCCGTTAGTTATTTTTTCCATCTCCGCAGTCGGATAAGTCGTTCTTCGCAATGTTTTAAAAAACGCATCGTCGCCAAGGTAAAAGCGCAAAGTGTTCAAAATCAACGCGCCTTTGCCGTAGATGTCGCCGTCGCTTTTCGTATAATCGGGCGGCATCATATAAATCTGCGTCGTCGTCTGCGGCTGGCGCGGCGCAACGGGTTTGACGTTGTGAAGTCCGCGATAATGATTTTTCATCGCCGCAAAATATGTCTCTTTGCCTTTAATTTTTTCGACGTAAAGCGTATCCATAAATGATTGAAAACCTTCGTGAATCCAAAAATCGTTCCAATCCGGCGCGGTTACGAGATTTGCCCACCATTCGTGTCCGAATTCGTGAAACAAAAGCCAGTCGTCGCCGTTGGCATCGTATTTAAAATCGTTGCCGTAAGCCGTAATCGTCTGATGTTCCATTCCGAGATGCGGCGTTTCGGCAATGCCGATTTTGTCTGCGCGAAACGGATACGGACCGAGATAACTTTCAAAAAACGCGACGTATTTTTTTGTTAAATCAACCAGCGACTGCCCTTTCGCTTCGTCTTCCGGCAAAACATAAAACTGAATCGGAATCATCATTCCCGAAACGCTTTTTACTTCATCCTGAATAATCTTATACGGCGCGACATTGAGCGCGATTTCGTAATTTGAAATCGGCTGCGAAACAAACCAATTATATGTTCTTGTGCCGTCTTTGTTGTCAATCACCGATTGTAATTTGCCGTTTGAAGCCGCGACGAGCGGTTTTGGAACGGTAAAATGCAGCGTCGTCGTTTCCGGTTTGTCCGACGGATGATCTTTGACGGGAAACCACAAATCCGCGCCGTCGTTCTGCACAGCGGTCGCAAACCACGGCGAACCATCTTTCGTTTTTGACCAGACAAAACCGCCAACCCACGGCGGACGCGGCGCGACTTTCGGCTTGCCGCCGTAAGCGACCTGCACTTGAACCGTTTCTCCTATCGGCTGAGTTTGTGGTAATAAAATCCAAATTTTACTTCCGCGCCGCTCGAATTTGACAGGAATAAATTTCTCATCTTTTAACGGATGCTCAAACTTAACCGATTCAACTGTGAACGGATAATCCAAATCAAGCACGAATTTATCAATCGGTTTGATAATTAACGCTTTGACAATCACTGTGCCTTTGATAGTTTGTTCTTCGATGTTCGGACGCACCGACAAATCATAGGACTTCACATCATAAGCCGCCTGTTCCGGCATCAAAACGCCGCCCGAATCCGTCGGACGTGCGCCCAAATCTCTCTGCGCGAAGGTCGAAACGGCAAATAATAGAACGACGAAAATAGTATTTAGAAATATTCTTTTACACATAGCGCATTTCCTTACTTTGATTTTTTCAGATTGTAGCAATTAAAACACAAAATCGAAAATAACTTTTTACCGACGCATCGTTTTTATCGTTGACTAAAGTTTTTTTCAACTCTTTTTGTTTTCCAAAACCAACCTGAATGGAAAATGCCTTTTGACGGCAAAGTTTTCAAGTTGTGCTTTTGTTCCGAGTTTTTCTAATTCTTCGACTTTGAAAGAGCGCAAAACAGAAAGCGAACCGTCTTCGCGGACAAGCGGACTGATGTTGAAAGCGGCGCAGAAAATCTTATACAAAACGTAAGCGGCGCGATGACGGTGAAGGTCAATAATGAAAATGTGCCGGCGCGAAATACGATTTATTTCGGATAAAATATGCACGACGTTTTCATCTGTAAAATGATGCGTAAAGAGCGAGCAAATCGCATAATCAAAAGAGTTATCGGCAAACGGCAAAGTCAAAGCGTTGCCTCGAACCGCGCAAATTTCTTCGTAATTTTTTGAATCTCTCAAAATCGCGGCGGCGGAAACCGCGTTCAATTCCAAGCCGTATAAATATGCTTTTCGATTTTGTTTCCGCGCAAATTCGGCGATTGTGCGAAGCAGTTCGCCCGAACCTGCGCCGACATCAAGCACGGAAAATGTATTTACGTTTTCGCGCTCGATTTCTTTTAGTAAAGTTCTTTTTAATGCGCGGTTATCGCCGATAACGCGATTTATAAAAGCGATTTCGCGCAAAAATCGTTCGTATTCTTCCGGCGTATAATCGCCCGTATCTATTCTTTCGAGTTTTTCGCTTCGCGTTTTAAACATCGGAAATAGAATATCAAAAACAGAAAATGTTTGATATTAAAGAAGAAATGGAATATCATCACGGCATTCCCGCAAAAAAGCTGTTTAATTTTATTTCAAGAGGATAACGCTATGAAATTAGTCAAACATATTTTAAGTTCGAAAGAAAACGCCATCTGGCATATAACGCCGGATGAATCTGTGGTGGATGCCATAAAGTTAATGGCTGAAAAGAGGATAGGTGCTTTGCTGGTGATGGAGAATGAAGAACTTATCGGGATAATTTCGGAAAGAGATTATGCGCGAAAAGTAATTTTGCAAGGCAAATCGTCAAAAGAAACGCCGGTCAAGGATATTATGACGGCGGAAGTTTACCGCATTCAGCCGGAGCAAACCGTCGAAGATTGTATGGAAATAATGACGGAAAAACGCTTTCGGCATCTGCCGGTTATCGAAGGCGGAAAAGTGATCGGTGTGCTTTCGATTGGAGATTTAGTCAAAGCCATTATCGCCGAACAGCAATTTACAATTGAACAACTGGAAAGTTATATTGCCGGCTAAAATTTATCTTTGAGTTTTTGGTAAGTTGTTTTAAGAGATTCGGGAATTGTCCGCGTTTCGCCGATTGCCGTCATAAAATTTGCGTCGCCGACCCAACGCGGCAGAATGTGCAGATGAAAATGTTCCGCCACGCCCATTGTAATTTATTAATTATACAAAGTCGAAGCTAAATCATTAAAAATAAAGTATTTATACGTTAGTCAAAATAAATAAATTTAAAAGTTCAAGTTAAATTTTAAAATAAACCAATTTTAGCTTGACAGGTAAAATTCTTTGTAGTAAATAAAAAATATGACTCAAATGAAAATTTTAGTGATTTCGGTAGTGGCGGCTATCGCTTGCAACGGATAAAGCGATGGACAAACCGCTTTGTTAAATATCCACTAAACAAGGAGGTTAATCATGAAATTAAGATTATTAGCAATCTTGCTTATAGTTGCTTTTGTAGGGCAAACGCATTAAAAATGTAAGAAGCGAGAAAAGTGTGTAAAACTTGAACTTATTCTATTTTGGGATGAGGAGAGAGATTGAAACAATTAAAAACAAAGACGTTATTTGAAAGTGTCGGGAAAATAAAAGACCC
>JBBPXX010000023.1:0-4605 GCA_038200505.1 Pyrinomonadales bacterium
CTGGCGAATGCGAGCCAATGACATCAAATTTGCATCTGCCGAAGATGTTTGATTTGTCAAATAATCAACATCCGGCAAAAGCGCGAAATCACACTCCGAAGACGCGGAATTATATTGCGGATTCAAACCCGAACCGATCAAAAAATCCTGCCGCGCACGTTGCGAATCGAGTGTTACGACACCTTTGATAATTTCGCCCGTGCGCGGATCGGTAACACTCGAACCGTAAGCCCAGCCGCGTGTCGAGCGATGAACCCAGTTGATGACGTTGTAGCGAACGTCCATCGCGTCGGCATCAGGCGGCAAAACTTTGACCTGAAAAGCATTGCGAAATCCGGCGGCTTCATACGCCTGATTCCACCACGCCGCGCCTTCGATAAGCGCGTCCTGAATCGCTTTCGGCGCACCGTTGTCAACGTAATAAATTATTGGTTTTACGGCTTCGCTCATCGCCGCGTTCGGGTCTTTTTTCTCAAGGCGATGACGAATTATCCAACGCTTTTCTAAATTTTCGTTGATATTTGTCGCGTAATCGTAAAAACTGACGGGAATAATTCCGACGCGCGGATCAAATTTTCGCGGATGATAATTATCGTCGGGAAGTTCAACAAAAGATTGGCGTTCACGAACTGTAACAGCGTCGCCTGACGGCGTAGTTTCATTAACAAGTCGTCCGGTTGCCGATTTTGACGTGAGCGTAATTGTTGATTCGACTTCGGTGTTTTTCGGAAAACCTTTCGTATTCGGCAAATAAAGCGCACTGCGGCTTTCGTCAAAACCGAAACTGCCTTGTTTCGCCTGATTTAAACGCTCGGCAACGCCGTGTGCGTCCCGAATTAAAAAACTCGTTGCGTCAACTAAAATTTTGTCGTCTTCGGTTGCTTCGACTTTAAAACCCCAAATTACCGATTTGGCAAACGATTCTTCAACCGAACGCTTTTCCGCCGCGTTGTCGCCCAAAGCGCGATAATCGTAATTCGGCTGAACGAGCAGAATTTTATTCCCTGCGCGTTCAAAATAGACGACTTTCGTATTGCCAAGCTGTCCGCGGTCAAGCCCAATCGGATTTGAACCAACGCCGGTCGGCAGCGAAACTTGATAAAGAAATTCATTGTTGAAACGCGAAATTTCGAGATTAATTTTGCCGTCTTCCGAATTCAGATAAAGCGGCACGAAACCGTCAATCTTCTGCATTCTTTCCGTTACGTCGGAAATTTTTTTCTTCATCGGCGCGTCGGATTTTTTATCCTGCGCGGTAATAAAAAGCGGAACAAGGACGAGCGCGAGAAATGCGTAAAATAATCGAATCATAAAATATATTTTCTTGTTGGAAGTGATAATTGAAAAATTAACATTATTTGCAAATTTATACCAACGTGAGGCTTCAAATCGTAAATCGTCTTTTGAATCTGGATTATTTGCTCTAAACAAATTCGATTTCTCCGGCGTTAATGTTATAAAGAAAGAGAAATCGGCAAAAATTTTTAAGTCTAATTAAAGAATGCCCAATTAGTTTGCACACACAGTCAAGCGAAAAATCGCTCAAATTGAAATTCTTTGAAAAAAGTTGAAAAATAATTTTTGCTGCAAGTTTGGAAGCAAACAATCTAATTAATAACTTGAAATGCGTGTTATTGTTTAATCGTCGGGCTTGTGAATATAAAAAAGACGGCGGCGGCTTAAAGAAAGATGAAACCGAATAACGTAGATAAATATAAAGCAAAAGCCGTTTATCTGCGTCAGCGGTGGCTATCGGCAATTTCAAATTTACCTTGGGTTGAATGGTTTGATAAACTAAATGAAATAGATTATTTATCAAATTTTATGGGCTGGTTTAATAAAAAGATGGAAAACGAACAAGATTTTAACAACGAAGAAATAGTTGAAGGCGAACCGGAAGAAACTTTTGTTAACGACAAACGACGTTTTAACGAAGCGGGCGAACGCACCGATGCCGAAACGAAAGGCGAGAAAGCGATTTCGCCGGAAGTTGTAAAACTGCAAAACGAATTGAAAGATGAACGCACGCGGCGCGAATCCGCCGAAGCGAAACTTATCGGTGTTCAGCAGAAGTTTGAAGAAGTAAAAGCGCAGATGGAACGCGAAACGCAGGAAATGCGCGGGCGTTTGATGAAAACTTTGGAAGAACGCGCCAAACAAGGACAATTTAATTTTCTGACGACGCTGCTTCCGGTTTTGGACAATTTGAATTTGGCGATTAATGCCAGTGAAAAAGATTCGTCGTTTGAACATCTTCTAAGCGGTGTCAAAGGCACGGCGCGTTCATTTGAACAGGCGTTGATGAGCGTCGGCGTTGAACCGATTCAAGCCGTCGGCGTGGATTTCAATCCCGAACTGCACGAAGCGGTTGATATAGTCGCGGTTGAACCGGAAAACGACGATAAAGTTACTGCCGAATACTCACGCGGCTACAAATTCGGCGAGAAACTTCTGCGTCCGTCAAAAGTTCAGGTCGGCAAAGCGATGACGCAGCAGGCAAAGGCAGAATAGACGGCGAAAGAGAAAAGAAATGGTTGGAAAAGTGCCGTCAAGATAACGGCGTTCCAAAAAAATCTTCGGGCAAAGGTTCGCCGTAAGTTCGCTTAAACATTGTCATTTATCTACATTGTTTTGCAGATGGAGCGCAGACAGCCTTGCCTGCGTGTTTTCTTTTTGATCTGCCACACACGCAGGCAAGGCTGCCTGCGCTCCAATCAACCTAAACTATTTTTGTTCAAGTGCTTATTCCGCAGAAACCTCTTCGTAATAAAAATCTATGAAAAAGGTTCTGGTTATCGGTTCGGGCGGCGCGGGAAAATCTACTTTTGCCCGAAGATTAGGCGAAAAAACACGGCTTGAAGTCATTCATCTCGACAAACTTTACTGGAAACCGAATTGGACTGAAACGTCGAAAGACGAATGGCAAAAAATCGTCGGGGAAATTATCAAAGGCGGAGAATGGATAATGGACGGAAATTTCGGCGGCACGATGGAAATGCGGTTTGCGGCTTGCGACACCGTGATTTTTCTTGATTTCCCGCGCACCGTTTGCGTCTATCGGGCATTGAAAAGATGGATTGCTTATTATAAAACAAATCGTCCCGATATGACGGAAGGCTGCAATGAAAAGTTTGATCTGGAGTTTTTAGGCTGGATTTGGAATTTTGAACAAACCGCCAAACCGCGCATCGAAAATTTGCTGGAGAAATTTCAAAACGAAAAAACGATAATTCGTTTGGAATCGAAACGCGAAGTCGAAAATTTCTTCGTGAATTATTCTTGATATTCTGTGTTAAAATAACAGCGAAAGGAGATTTTTATGGGACAAGTTACGATCAAAATACCGCAAAATGTTAATCGCACTTATCAAGTGGACGATTCGGAATTCGGCGCACGGCTTTTGCAAAATCTGGAAGAGTTTGAGAAAAAAACAAAGTCTGAGAAGTTGGCAAATGTTATTCCGCCGCGCCGCAATAATTTAAAGGAAGACTTAGCGGAAGCTGTCGGAATTTGGGCTGACCGCGAAGAATCGGCGGAAGAAATCGCCCGCAAAATTCGAGATAAAAATAACGGTAAAATATGATTGAATTTTACCCGACACAAATATTTTTTCGAGAGTTTTTAAGGGCGATTTAGACGTAACGAAATTTGTCGAAAATCTCGAAGCCATAATTGATGCAACAATCTATATCGAATGTTTGCAAGGTTCAAAATCTAATCTGGAAAAGCGGGTAATAAAAAAAGTTTTGGACAATTTTCCGCTTTTACCGATTACTCCGAAAGTTTTACAACGCGCCGTCGAATTGATTGACAGATATTCAAATTCTCACGGATTATTATTGCCCGATGCGTTGATTGCGGCGACTGCGCTTGAGAATGATTTGACGGTTGTAACTTATAATGTGAGCGATTTTAAGTTTATCGGCGGATTGAAATATTTGAAACCGGCGGTTTAAGAAAATATGTTTCTGTTGTTTTGACAATAAATAAACGGAGGAAATTATGGAAAAATGAGTGCGCGGGTTGTCGAAAACAACCGCATTGATAATAGTTATCGGAGTTATCGGAGTAATCGTAATCTACGCTGCGGCTTCCAGTCTTTTAAATGGTTTTATCAGTATTATTCTGGCGTGCGCTCTGGTCGGCGGCGGTGTCGGATTTTCTTTTTTGATGCTTTACAAAGGCATTACCGGATACACTCCGCAGGAAAGAAAAGAAACTAGATCAAAAAAATGATTAGCGGTAAAAAATTGTTTGAATGGCTGAGATGACGTGGGGCGAAACCGCCAACACGCAACTCCGAATTAAAAAGACCTGTTTGATAACAAAGTCGCTGTTTCGCCCTCACGTCCATTGATTTGTTAGATTGCGCCTCCTCCATCACTCACTTTGAATTTGATATTACTACAATCCGATTTCCGTGCGAAGTTAAAGTAATTTAAAAAGCGTGGTATAACTTACTCATACAGGGCTTTCCTATAAAAAATTGAAAGTTTTCAATGTTAAAATCAAATTGTCGAAATTATCAGCAAAATCTTCTAATTGTTCCTTTTTGTTCTGACAGTTTGTTTTTTGTAAAATTGTCGTCGCTAAAGTTCTCAAACC
>JBBPXX010000024.1:0-24716 GCA_038200505.1 Pyrinomonadales bacterium
GGTCGCATTGAAGGTTAAAGCCACGGAACTGAGAACGACAATCTATCAAGTGAGGAACAGATTATTCGCTGAATTTCTAAAATCACAACTAAAGAATCCAACGATTCCGGCTTTGTAATTTTGGTTAAGCGAAAGTCCTAATTGAATATCTTTTGACTTCGGATAAAAATTTGCGTTATCAGCAAAACCTTGAAAAATTCAAAGTCAGAGTCGTTGTTTTATTCTCATTTAATAAGCGTCTAAAGAATTTGATTTCCAAAATCGGTGAGATTGAAGCAAAAATTGAAGAAGCACCCGAATTTGATAAAATCATCGAAGTTGATGTTCGCCGAAAATAAATTTTACAACATTCTCAATCTTCTTTGTGAAAAAAGACAACGCGAACTTACCTGCTCAAATTCGCGTCGTCTTTTTTATTAAAAATTTTGTCTGCAAATGCTTACTTCTGCAAACTTTCTTTGCTCAAATCGAGTTTATCGGCTTCAATAACATCAATTTTCATATTGGGAAAACGCTTCGCCAAATCGTCTTTGAATTTTGCGTAATCGCCGACAATAATTATATCGCCGCCGCTTAGATTTTCTCCGGCAAACTTCTGAATCTGCGCGTCGGAAATCGACTGCACGCTTTTCATGTAATTGTTTAATTCATTCGGCGACAGTTCAAAACTGTACAAATCGGCAATCGCTCCGGCAAGTCCGCCGGTTGTTTCGAGGTTGCGCCCGAAAGTTCCCGTCAGAACTAATTTTCGCGGTCCGAGTTCGGTGTCGGGAATTTTGCCATCTTCGAGTTTTTTTATTTCATCAACAACTAATTCGGCAACCTGCGCGGCTGATTCGTTTTTTGTCTGTGTTCTGGTGGCAAAGTTTGTCGAGTACCAACGCCAGCCAAAACCGCTGCCCGCGCCGTAACTCAAGCCGCGTTTGATTCGAATTTCCTGATTCAGACGCGAAGAATAACCGCCGCCGAGAACCGAATTCAAAACAAGTGCCGGATAATATGCCGCGCCGACCGTGCCGACGTTTTTCTTAGTGTCCCAAGCTATTCGTCCGCTGTTTCGAAGATTTTTCGCAAAAGTAACCGCCGCTTGTCCCGAATTCGGTAAGTCAACGACGAGAATTCTTTTGAACAACGGCTGCCGCATTTCTTTTTGTTTCCGTGTATCAACCGAGGCTTTTGATTCCGTAATCATTCCGCCGGTATCTTCGGGAGTTTTCGGCGATTCTATTTGCCCTTTCCAAATTCCGAAATATTTCTGCGCCAAAGTACTTGCTTTTTCGGCGGTAATGTCGCCTGCAAAAATCAAAATGGCTCTGTTCGGAACATAAATTTCATCGTGTAGATCAACAATATCATTTCGCTTTATCGCATTGATGCTTGTTGGCGTTCCGCCCGCCGGATGTTCGTTGAAACTGTATTTTGAAGCCACATAATTTGCCAAAAAACCGGGTTGCTTCAAATTGTAGGTCAAACCGTCGAGCATTTGCGATTTGAGCAAATCAATTTCGTCCTGCTTAAATGCCGGATTCAAAACCGTATCAGCCATAACCGCCATCGCTTTGTCGAGTTTATCGGACATCACGTTGAGCGAAACCGTCGAAGAATTCCAACCTGCGCCCGAATTTATCGAACCGCCGAGAAATGCGATTTCTTCAGCAATTTGATTTGCCGAGCGCGTCGCCGTTCCTTTGGTCAGCAGCGATGCCGTCATATCCGTGATACCGGCTTGATTATCATCTTCAGTTGCCGCACCGGATTTTATCAATAATTGAACCGAAACGAGCGGCACGTTTTTTCGTTCGATGACCGCAACTTTCAAACCGTTTTTTAAAGTAATTTCCTTAACCGCCGGAATTTTCACAGATTTCGGCGCGGAAGGTTCGGGCGGCATATCCTGTGCGATTGCCGTAAAACTAACCGCAAACAAAATAAACGCAAAGACGCAAAGACGCGAAGGCGCGAAAATTTGCAAAAAATTAAACCTTTGTGTCTTTGCATCTTTGCGTCTTTGCGTTAAAAAATTTTTCATTCTCATTTTGAAGCTCCTTCTTTTTCTTGTTCGTAATAAATAACGACACGGTTTTTGTCCGTGAAATACTTATTCATAACTCTTTGAATATCGGCGGGCGTTACGGCTTGCAGTTTTTGGATTTCCGAATTAACCGCCGTCGGATCGCCTTGATAAGCGACGGCGCGTTCGATGGCGACGGCTTTGCCGTCATTGTTTTCACGACTTCGCAGCGTTTGCGTAATCAATTGATTTTTCGCCTTTTCGAGTTCTTTAGCAGAAACCAAACTTTCCTGAATTTTCTTTAGTTCCGAGAGAAAAGCCTTCTCCAATTCGGCGGAGGTATGACCTTCGGACGCAATTCCCATAAAATAGAGCAAACCTTTGTCAACGCGATTGTCCAAATTAAAAGACGCTTCCTGTGCGATTTGGCTGTTGCGAATCAATTCCTGATAAAGCCGCGAACTTTCGCCGCCCGAAAGAATTGTATTGGCAAGCCGCAGTGCTGGAATATCCGCGCTTTTTGAAGTCGGTGCTTGATAAACAATCGCCGCCGCCGGAAAAGGAACAATCGGCGCGGTTTTTGTATAACGTCTTTCCATTATCCATTCCGGTTCGGTAACGGTTACACGCGGAATTTTATTGTCCGGCTTTTTGATATTTCCTAAATATTTATCAACCCAAACATCAAACTGTTTCTGCTTGAAATCACCGACGACGATTAAAACCGCATTATCGGGACGATAAAAAGTTTTATAAAATGCCTGAGCATCTTTAGTCGTCGCCGCGTCCAATTCGTCAAGATTACCGATTACGCCGCGTTTATAAGGATGTTTTTGATACGAAAGACTGCTGATGTATTCGTAAAATCTGCCGTAAGGCTGTGCTAAAACGCTTTGCCGGAATTCCTCTTTGACGACATCGCGTTCGGAAGCAAAATTCGTTTCGTCAACATTCAAATTCTGCATCCGTTCGGCTTCCGCCCACAGCAAAGTTTCCAAATAATTCGCCGGCACGACTTCGTAATAATTCGTAAAATCGTCCCACGTCGAAGCATTGTTAAATCCGCCCACATCTTCTGTAAGGCGATCCATTTTTTCATTCGGCATATTTTTCGTGGATTTAAACATCATATGTTCAAACATATGCGCGAATCCCGAACGTCCCTGCGGATCGTTTTTGCCGCCGACATCATACCAAATGTGAATCGCCACCGTCGGCGACGAATTATCCTGCAAAGACACGATCTTTAAACCGTTCGGCAAAGTTCTCTGCTTTATGTCCAACGGCGCGACTCTTGTTTGTCCGAAAGTTGTCAAACAAAACGACAAAGCCAAAGACGTTACGAAAAGAGTTTTAGCAAAATTTCTCATAAATTGATTCCTCATTTTAGAATTTTTTATTATTACGCAAGCGGCGTAATTTTGTTTATTTGATGAAAATAAATCGAACAAAGGTCGTTTTTACTTTAAATTTGACTCACTATTTTTGATATTCGTAAAATCCTTTGCCGGATTTTCTGCCCAGCCAACCTGCATCAACATATTTTTTCAAAAGCGGACACGGACGATATTTCGGATCGCCCAGACCTTCGTGCAGAACATTTAAAATCGCCAGACAAACATCCAAACCGATAAAATCAGCTAATGTTAAAGGTCCCATCGGATGATTCATTCCGAGTTTCATAATTTCGTCAATTGATTCGACTGTCGCCACGTTTTCATACAAACAAAAAATCGCTTCGTTGATCATCGGCATCAACACGCGATTTGAAACAAAACCGGGAAAATCGTTGCATTCAACCGGAACTTTGCCGAGTTTTTCAGACAAATCTTTGACTTTCGCGTAAGTTTCATCAGAAGTTGCAATGCCGCGAATGATTTCGACGAGTTTCATCAGCGGAACGGGATTAAAAAAGTGCATTCCGACGACTTTATCGGGACGCGAAGTTACGCCCGCGATTTTTGTAATCGAAATCGAAGAAGTATTCGTCGCCAAAATCGCATCGGGCGCGGTAAGTTTGTCAAGTTCCTGAAAAATTCCCTTTTTTACTTCAAAATTTTCAACCGCTGCTTCGACAATCAAAGAACAATCCTTAAAATTTTCAAAATCATTCGTCGCTCTGATTTTTTTCAAAACTTCATTTTTACCTTCCTCCGTAATCATTTCTTTTTTGACAAAACGGTCAAGACTTTTGCTGATATTCTGAACGCCGCGTTCAACAAGTTCGGGTTTAATATCATACATCACCACGTCATAACCTCTACTTGCAGCGGTTTGAGCAATACCGTTTCCCATTGTTCCCGCACCAATCACACCGATGATTTCATTCATTTTTATATTTTTCCTTTTGATAATTTACATTTTGTTAATCGTTCCTATTATGAAAGCAATAACTCCAAATTTGCAATTATCGAGAGTTTTAGTGTTTTGAACTAATTATTTTCACAGAAAAAATCAGCAGGAAATATGATTTATGAACTTTTAATATAAAACAAAATTTTTGCGGTTGGCGTTTAGCGGTTAGCAGTAGTATTCTTACTCTGCAAATCGGCTTTTTTTTCGGGAAAATGTTTTGATTTTTTTAACATTGTTCGCTTGAGAAACTGATTTTGTATTTCAAAATCTTCCGAGGTATTTTATGAAAAAAACTTTTCTCTGTTTAATTTTATTGCTTTGCTGTGCATTTTTTGTCAACGCGCAGCAAGCACCGAAACCGCCGCAAACAAATTTGAAGGTCGGCGATGCCGCGCCCGATTTTTCTTTGACGGACACTGACGGCAACGCGGTCAAACTTAGTGATTTCAAAGGCAAAAAATCCGTCGTGCTGGCATTTTATGTGCTGGCATTTACCGGCGGCTGAACGAAGGAACTTCAGGCATATCAGGCTGATATTGCCAAATTCGACGCAAACGAAACGCAGGTTTTAGGAATCAGTATGGACAGTTTCGCCGCCAACAAGCGTTTCGCGCAGGACATCGGCGTAAAATTCCCGCTCTTGAGTGATTGGAAACGCAAGACGAGTAAGGATTACGGGCTTTATAACGAAGAATCCGGTTACGGAAACCGCGCGACCTTTGTCATTGATAAAAACGGAGTTGTTCAGCACGTCGAAGTCGGACGCACCGCGATTGATCCGACGGGCGCGTATCAAGTTTGCGATTTGCTGCAAAAGAGAAAGGAAATGAAAAAACCTTAAATCGCTGAATTATTGCTTTACAAAATGCTTCCTGCCTTTTTGTGCGGGAAGCATTTTTATTTTCCTCGAAAATTGTTAATTTAGATTTTATGGACAAGGGTTTTACAAAAATCGAAACTTCCTCAAAAAACTCTGCTTCAAAACTGCCCAACACATTTCGCGCCTTAAAACATAAAAATTTTCGGCTGTTTTTCAGCGGGCAATTCATTTCGCTGGTCGGAACGTGGATGCAGTCCGTCGCGCAGAGCTGGTTGGTTTATCGTCTGACAGGCTCGGTTGTTTTGCTCGGTTTAATCGGATTCGCTTCACAAATTCCCGTATTTTTACTTGCGCCGATTGGCGGGTTGGTCGCCGACAGATTTAATCGCCGGCGCATTTTGATAATCACGCAGTCGGCGGCGATGATTTTTGCATCTGTTCTGGCAACTTTAACACTGACGGGAACGGTTCAGGTCTGGCATTTGTTCGTAATCGCCGCCTGTTTCGGCATCGCCAACGCTTTCGATATTCCGACAAGGCAAGCATTTGCGGTTGATATGGTCGGCAAAGAAGACTTGATAAACGCCATCGCATTAAATTCTTCGATGTTTAACGGCGCGCGAATCATCGGACCGGCAATCGCCGGAATTTTAGTTGCCGCAGTTGGCGAAGGCTGGTGTTTTCTCGGCAACGCGGTCAGCTATATTGCAGTTATAAGCGGACTTTTATTGATGAAAATTGATCTTCAAATTCGCCCGAGGGTCGGTTCGGCAATTTCAAATATTAAAGAAGGTTTCAGTTTCGTGTTAAAGACCAAACCGATTCGCGCTCTTCTTTTGCTGCTCGGCTTAGTCAGTTTGATGGGAATGCCGTATGCGGTTTTGATGCCGATTTTTGCCGATAAAATTTTAGGCGGAAATTCCAGTACGCTCGGCTATTTGATGGGCGCGTCGGGAATGGGAGCATTGATCGCCGCACTCGTTTTGGCTTCGCGCAAAGAAGTTTTCGGACTCGGACGCTGGGTTGCGCTGGCTTCGGGCGGTTTTGGTCTGAGTTTGATTTTATTTTCGTTTTCAGGTGTTTTTTGGCTGTCAATGTTGTTTTTAATTCCCGTCGGCTTTACGATGATGACGCAGATGTCTTCGTCAAATACGCTGATTCAAGCGATGGTGCCGGACGAACTGCGCGGGCGCGTGATGAGCGTTTATTCGATGATGTTTATGGGAATGGCTCCGCTCGGCGCGTTGATGGCGGGTTCGCTCGCCGGAATTTTCGGCGCACAATACACGGTTGCGCTCGGCGGCGCGGCTTGTATTCTCGGTTCGATTTTATTTAGTTTAAAGTTGCCGATGTTAAGCGAAGAAGGAAGAAAACTTATCGTTTCAATGCAAATGACCGGCGGTGTTCCGGCTTCAAAAGCGAGCTTCCAACCGCCGACGCTGACCGCCGAAGCAAATGCAGTGCGCGATTGAAAACTGTTTTGTAACTGGGTGTTATGCCCGTTGGTGTCAATTCAAAATGGTGTTTATCCAATTTTCAGTTTTGAAAATTGGATAAATTTCGGGAAGTTATATTTGAATAAACTTTTCGTTACTATCTTTAATCGTAAAATAAGAGTATAAAGAAGTAATGAAAATTTATTCCGATGTTTTCGTGGGGCAAAATTTCGCTTCAATCTTTAACCACAATTTTCCCCTATGTTATCTAACACACATAATGTGATATAATTTTTTCATTGAAATCGCGTTTTTCAGCATTTAGTCTTGAGTTTCATAGCTCTCTTCTGATGCCCGTTTCGTTTATAATTTCAAGCTTTTTTAACACAACAATTCAATTACGACACCGTGCGATTTAGAGCGGATGTTGTGAAAATAAACGAAAAAAAACGATTGGTTACTCCCAAAAAAAGTCCAAATATTGATTGGCAGTGTGCAAAGCGATGAGAATTGTTTGTGAAATGGCACACAAGGAAGAAGATTATGAAGATTTTACTATACAACCCCGATAATGGCATCACACGCAATTTTATGCCGCATCTTTGGATGTTTTTATTGCAGGCACTCACACCGAAAGAACACGAAGTAATCTTAATTGACGGCAACGCCAAGTCAATGACACGCGAAGAACTCATACAGTTTTGCCGCGATGAGAATATCGGATTGGTCGGCATCGGCGCAATGACGCGAATGGTCGCCCGCGCTTATAAAGTCGCCGACGCACTGCGCGATGCCGGAATAAAAGTCGTGATGGGCGGACCGCACGTTACCGAATGTCCCGACGAAGCGTTGGGACGCGACGGCGGAAAACGCCACGCCGACGCGGTTGCGCTCGGTGAAGCCGATGAAACTTGGCATTTAATTGTCGAAGACGCAGCAAACGGAACACTTAAAGAAATTTATCAGCCGGAATTTGATGACAAAGGCAACGACAAAAAACCGAATTTGCAGCCTTATCCGCATATTCCTTGGGAAACTCTCGATTTGGAACAGTTCAGTCTTGTGCCGAAATTTTTACAGCCGACGCTTTCAAAAATGGGCGCGGGTTGGGGCAAATTTTTTGTCGTGCCGATTGAAACCGGACGCGGCTGTCCTTACGGCTGTGAATTCTGCACCGTTACGGGATTTTTCGGCGATTCGATTCGCTTTCGCACAAATGAAAGTGTCGTCGCAGAGCTTTTGAGATTAAAGGAACGAGCAAAACTAGAAAAAGGACAAATTGCCGTTTTCTTTATTGACGACAATCTCGCCATTAATAAAAAGCGCGTCAAATCTTTGCTGCGCGACATTATCGCCGCCGACGCGCAGCTTCCTTGGGTCGCGCAAATCAGCGCGAATCTGCTCGGCGATGAAGAATTGGTTGATTTGATTGCCGAATCCGGCGGTAAATGGGTTTTTATCGGAATGGAATCAATTGACCCGCAAAATATGGCTTCCGTCAATAAAAACTTCTCAAAACCGGCTGATTACAAACAAGTTCTTGACCGTCTTGCAAGTAGAAATATTTATGCGATTACGTCATTTATTTTCGGGATGGACAATGACACCGAAGGCGTGGCGGACAGAACGCTCGAACAAATCGAAAGCTGGTCGCCCGGACTTCCTGTTTTCGGACAACTTACGCCGTTTCCGTCAACTCCGCTTTATGATCGTCTTGAAAAAGAAGGTCGTTTAAGTCGCCCGAAACACTGGCTCGAATTCGCGCCGTTTGTAATGGCTCACACGCCTTCAAAAATGACGATTGAACAAGCCAAAGTTGAAGTCAGGCAAGCGTGGGAAAGGTCTTACAGTGCCGAAAGAAATGCCGAAGCGATTGATGCAATCGGAAAACAACCGATTGAATACCGCATCGGTCATCTGGTCGCGCGGCTTTTCTTTCGCGGAATCTATTTCCCGCAAATGAAAAAGCGCGATTGGATGAAACTTTTATTTGACAACCGGCGGACGATTTTGGGTTTGACAAAAGAAGGATTTTCAACTTATCGAGCGGCGCGGAAACGTGAAAAGTTGAAAGCTATCGCTTCGCAAACAGCATAAATTAAAAAGACCTTTCTTTACGGTTTTGTAGAAATACATTCACTTTGAAGCAAGTATAAAAGCATAAATTCAAAATTAAATTTCAAAACTCTGTGAAAACCTCAGTGTTCTCTGTGTTAAATAATTTTCTAACACAGAGAACACTGAGGTTTTCACAGAGTTTTATAGAGGAAAGTAAGCTAATAATTGATTTGCACAATTCCTTTTGATCAAAACGGAGATTCATCATCGTCGCTGTCAAAAACGATCCGGCGTTTAATTTTCGGCTGTTTATCTTCGCGTAAATCTTCCGGCTGAATTGCCTGCAATGCAGGATTTCCGTCGCCGTCTTTGAGCAAAACTTCGATTCTACGCTCGGCTTGATTTAATCTTTCCTGACATTCGCGCGAAAGTTTTACGCCGTCTTCAAAAAGTTTCAGACTTTCTTCCAAAGACAAATCGCCTTCTTCCAAACCGCGCACGATTTTTTCGAGGTCTTTCAGTGAAGACTCAAATGTTTGTTTCTTTTCAGCCATATTTTTGTGATTATTTGAAAATTTTATTGGAACTCTTTAAGATGTCTTCGAGATTTGAAACTCCGAGTTTTTCGCCGACCTTTTTGATGCCGTCTTTTTGAGCTACTGTAATCAACTCTTGTCCGACTTTTTCGGCAATCCGCCGCGCCAAAACTTCATCTCTGACGGCAACAACCTGCCATTTGTCGCCGTTTTTTTTCAATGTCAAATCAAGCGGTCTTTCAGACATATTACTCTTAACCACAGCATTTTCGCCTTCCTGAGTAATTTCCAAATATTGTCCCGCACCGACGGCGATTGCCCAAAACGGAATATCATTGAATTTCTGTGTTTTTTCACGAATCAAAGTCGGCAACTCATATCTGGCGCGTTCTTTAAGTGCTGGTAAAAAAGGAGCGGCAACTTGTGCAAGTTTGTTAATCGTCGCCGGCGCGACACCGCGCCCGTAAAGTTCGACGGCTTTATCCGTAATCTGCGGCACAAAATCTTCAATCACTGCGTCAGTATCAACCAACTCATCAATCGCTTTTTGGTCATCGCGCCGCGCTGCGTCAATCAACAAGGCAAGTGAATATTGCGGCGTGGTTTTTAAATTGCGCCAGTAAAAATAACCGCCGATTGCGCCGACTATTAAAATGAAAAGAAGAACCGCACCGAGAATTCTTAAAATTTTCATCAAAACGCTCGTTTCTTTCGGCTTTTGGTAATTGCCAAATTCAGGAACACCTTCCTTTTTCGGCGTTGGCATTTGACTTTCTTGCTTGTTTTCTAAATTAACGACAAATTTTGACATCAAATTTTAGTTGCTTTTTCTCCTCAATGTTTTGCTTAGACTTTCTTCGTCTTCATAAATCAAATCATTGATTAACCATTTCCCTTTGAACTTTATCAATTCAAACGTATAATTGGCAAAGAGATTGCTTCCGCATTTTTTTCCGGTATAAAATTCGACTTCAACCGTTGCTTTTCCCTTTATGACCGACGCATTGCCCATTTTATATTGGTTTTTACAACCTTCATCAATCGGCTGAAACGGCAAACTGTCAAAATACGGTTTTGTGTTGGAATTCGGGCTTCTGAATGATAATTCTTTTTTCCATTCGGCAATCAAAAGTTTATGAAGTTCGTTTGAAAACCAGCCTTTCCGTCTGTCAATTTCGCGTTTGCTGAAATCCTGTTTGTGCGAAAAATCATATGTATAAAAAGAGTTGACCGCTTGTTTCGCATCCTCGGCATCGTCTTTTGCCAAAATAGTCAACGGCAAAAGTAAAAGAAATAAAAACAGGGAAATCTTTAATTTCATTATTCATTTTCCTCAATACTAAAAATTCGGGTTTCAATTTTACCTTTTGCCAGGCGAATTTTCACCGTGTCATTTATCTTTAATTTTTTCGTGTCGCGTAAAATCCTGCCTGCTTCATTTTCGGCAATCGAATAACCGCGATTCAAGACCGAAAGAGGCGAAAGCGCGTCCAATGAAGCCATCGAAATTTTCAGTTTTTCATCGCCCGCATCAATTACATCTTTTATCGCTGAAACTTGTTTTTGCTGCAAAACAACTAACCGTATTTTCTGAGCGTTGAGTCTTGATGTGAGTTCCAAAGGCGAAAGACGATTTGCCAAAACATCCAAATTTTGGCGCGTTATTTTGAGTTTTTCCGCCAATGCTACACGCATTTGTTCGGTAAAATCCTCAATCTCATATTGCCAATCTTTGATGCGGGCTGGAAATTCCGAAAAAACGGGCGACAATGAAAGTTCCTGCAAATTGGAACGCGATTGCAAAAGTTTGTAACCGATTATTTGAAACAAATCCTGCGTTCGCTGATAAATAAACGCTTTCAAACCTTCTTCGCTTTCGGCGACAATTTCCGCCGCCGCGCTCGGAGTCGGTGCGCGTCTGTCGGCGACAAAATCGGCAATTGTAAAATCAATCTCGTGTCCGACGGCGGAAATGACGGGAATTTCCGAATTACGAATCGCCCGCGCCACTCGTTCCTCATTAAACGCCCACAAATCTTCGGATGAACCGCCGCCGCGCCCGACAATCAAAACATCAATTTTTTCCGCTGTGCTTTGATTATATCGGTTAGCAAATTTTATCGCCGCTTCGATTTCTTCGCCCGCCGTTTCGCCCTGCACACGAGTCGGAATCAAAGTTATATTTACCGTCCGTGTTCTTCTTGATAAAACATTCAAAATATCGTGAAATGCCGCGCCGTTCGGCGACGTAACGACACCGACGCGCTTCGGCAAAACGGGCAAATCGCGTTTTAATTCTTCGGCAAACAACCCTTCTTTCGACAATTTCGTTTTGATTTGTTCAAACGCAACCTTCAATGCACCTTCGCCGACAGGCTGCAACGATTCGACCAGCATTTGATATTCGCCTTTCGGCTGATAAACGCTCAATTTCCCGCGCACACGAACCTGCAAACCATCAAACGGTTGAAACCGAATCCGTTGATTGTTGCGAATATAACAAGCCGCTTTAAGCTGCGAATCGCTGTCGTGAAGCGTGAAATACCAATGCCCGGAATGCGCCGCGACGAAATTTAAGATTTCCGCTTCAACCCAAACAGACGCAAAACCGCGTTCCAACGCCGACTTAACCTGTTCATTTAATTCCGAAACGGTCAAAGGTCGCGGTTCTTGTTCGTCGAAAAGTGATTGTAAAAGTTGAGATTTCATTTTGCAGTTTCGCCGTGTTCTAAAATTATCATAAATTTATTTTCCCGCGCTTCTTGAAAGAGTTTTTTGACGAGATTTTGCTTTGAAGTTTCAAGTTTGTTCGTTTCAAAAAATTTAGCAATTTCATTCTCATTCATATTTGAATTGATCGAGCCGCTAATTTTGTTCGAAGTCAGACGCAAAACCGCTTTTGATTTGACCGAATTTTTGCCGACGCGGACGTTTTTCAGATTTGTATAAACCATCATCTTTAAAAGTCCGTCTTTAATGTCGTTTTCGCTTGGCATAATCGCGCGTTGGCTGTGTTTGTCTTCGATTAAATAAAGCGTTTGATTTTCAATTCGTGTTTCGTCGCAGGTAAAAAAATATCTTCCGCCATTTAAATTCGTGATTGTTACGCCGCCTTTGGTGTCGGTTGAAAGTGCTTCTTTCGGCTGGATTGATTGGAGTTCGTGGTCTTGTCCTTTTTGCGATTTGCTGCGCGAAAACATTGCAAAATCGTTCGGATTTTCGGTCAGTTTTATCAATTCGTTGAGCGCGTCCTCGTTATGCAGATAAGTTTTGGTGTTTTTGGAGATTTCGCGGTAAGCATTTCGCGCTTTTTCAAATGTGGTTTTTAATTCTTTTGTTTGATTTTCATTCCATTGCCGCGCCGTTCCTTTAAAATTAAAAATTTCGGCGAGTTTTGCCGAAACGTAATCATTATCGAGTTTTTGCGCGGTGATTTGATCGTTCCTTTTCAAATTTTTCGCAGCTTCGCTATAATAAGCCGGAATAAAGTGAACGTCCAAAAGACTCAAAAGCGAAATCGTGTCCCACTGCAAAAAATCGCGTTCGCCGCCCAAGCCTTCGTCTTTAACGACGGGAATTATTGTCGCTTTTTTTCCGCCGACGGCAAGAGTGTCATAAACTCTTTCATAAGGATAAGAGCGTGTGCGTTTCGGCGAAATCCAACGGCTGATGGCGAGTTTTTCATTTTCTTTTTCTAGCAAAAATGCGCCGGTTGATTTATTTACATCGAAATTTTCAAATTTATAAGTTCGCAGATTATCGCCCGCGAATTGCTTATAGTTTATCTTTTCAACTTCGCCGGTGATTTGATTTAATTGTTGAAATGAAATAACTTGAAGGAATGTTTCCCGCAAAGGCGCAAAGGTCGCTAAGTTGATTGAGTTATCAATAAAAGAAATTTTTTGAAACTCATTTTCTTTTCTTTGCGAACTTTGCGGTCTTTGCGGGAAATTATTTTCATACAATCGAGAAGTACTGCGCGGTTTAACTTCGACGACGGAACCGAGTTTTACAAAAGTATTTTCCCGATCAACTTTAACTTTAAGGCGCGGTGAAGCGCGATTGTCGCGTGTTTCCGTCAAATTTGAACGAAAAGTTATTGAATAAGCCGTTCGCAACTGCGTAACAATGTCGTCGTAAGCCTTTTGCAAATCGCCCAATTTTTGAATCGAATAATAAACACCACCGGAAATTTGCGCCAGTTTTTCGCCTTCGCCTTCAGCTTTGGTCGTCAAACCGTTGTATTTCATTCTCAGAGGATCAACCGTCGCATTCGGATCGCGGTTTTTTGAAGCGGCGATCAAAGCCGACGGAACATAAAGCGGATAAATCAACGCGCCGCTTTCCTGAATCGAACCTAAAAGCGCGTCAAACGGCAAAAACGAACGGTTGTCGTCGCCGTCCGATAAAACTACAACCGCCGTTCTTTCACCATTTAAAGAACGCAAAGTTTCTGCCAGAGTATAAGCGAGCGCGTCATAATAAGCCGTTCCGCCGCCTGCGTCGAAGGTGTCTAAACTCTCCGAAAGTTTGCCTTTGTCGGTTGTAAATGTCGAAAGAGTTTTGACATCTTCATTGAAAATTATGATGGCAACTTTGTCGTTCGGATTGACCGTGTTGACAAAATTTCGGGCGGTTTTGCGAATAAAATCAACATAATTATCCACACTTCCTGAAACATCAAGAAGTAAAATCAAATTAAACGGCGCGTTAGTCGGTTCGACGGATAAAATCTCGCGCTTTTCGCCAGCTTCGGTAACTTCAAAATCTTTTCCGGTTAAATCTGAAACGGCGCGGTTATTTGTGTCTAAAACTCTGACGAGAACTCGTTTTATCTGAGCATTTACCGCATTCGGACGTTCTTTGCCTTCGCCCAAAACAGGTTCGCGCTTCATCGGCGGCAGAGTCTTCGCGTAATCACCGAAATATTTCGGACTCGCCCGCCGAATCGCTTCCGTCAAAAGTGAATCGCCGCTGCGAATAATCGCTTTTGCCGCGTCGGTCAAAGTTCTTTCGCGCAAATCGGACGGAACTTCATTCGGATTGACATTCAGCAGAATAATTCCACGCGCTGTTGTTAAATCCAGTTTGATTTGTCCTTTGTCTTTGATCTTGTCAGCCGTTCGCTGTTCACTGTCCGCTGTTTCGCTCGCGTCTTCTTGTTCAATTGCGACGGACGGCAGACGGCTAACAACGGACAGTTTTCCGCTTATTACGAACTTTCCCGCTGCTTTTTCCTTAACTTTTTCGAGTTCGACATCGCTCAGAAAACGCGGGCGCGATTCCGTCCAAACAAAATTATACTTAACATCGTCAAGCGGAACGTCCGCCGAAATTGTTCCGGTTACAGTTTCTATTTCCGCCGATGCCAAATTGCCCGAAAAGCGCACTTCGCCGTCATTTGTTTTAACCTTGATTCGCACACGCGGTGGAATTTTTATCGTTAAATCAATTCTTATTTGCGATGATTGCGGTGCAATTTCAACCTTCAAATTTCCGTTCGAATTATCAAATTTGATGTCGCTTTCGGTTATTTTTTTTTGAGATTCGGCTTGAATAAGTGCTTTGTTTTGATCTTTTACATCTTTCGACTCTTCCGTTTCCTCCGCCTGAATTTGAACGCGACCGTAAAGGTTTGTAATTTCGACCAAACCGTTTGATTTAACCACAAATTCGCGGTTGACACTTTGCGCCGAGATGCTTGAAACAAAAAGAATTATCAGGAAAAGACTAAAGATTTTCATAACTTTTTTAACCGTAAATCGTTTTAATTCGTAAATCGTAAATCGTAAATCGTAAATAGATATTAGATGGTAAATTTTAATAGCAAATTGTAGATAATCTTTATGAGCATTTTTTTTCTAAATTCCAAATGCGATTTACGATTTACGATTTACGATTTACGATTTACTTGTTAGTTTGCCCGATTGTGCAATTCGTTCACGAATGCGTTTTTGCCAATTGCTGTGAGTTTCGTCGGAATCTTTAAATTGTTCGAGCAAATCCTGCATTGATTCGCCGCCGATTTGCCGCGTTTTCAAATATAACAAAGCCACGACAATCGTAAAAAATGAAATAAAAATTATAGAAATCGGCAGATAAATAATTTGCGTCAAAGCCTCTCTGAAAGCATATCTCAGTTTTCGCCCATCACTAACTTCATCTTCGCTGTTATTTATTTTGACATTTTTATCTACGCCGATATTGATTGAAACATTATTTTTATCATTTTCGGCGGAAGCGTCCGGCGAATTTCGGGCATTAGTTACTGGAGTTTCCAAATCGGGCGAAAAATCCCGAACGACGACTTTGGCAAAATAAGCGATAAAGAATGTGGTGATAACGGGAATCAAAAACATCATTAAAACCGTCGGTAAAATCGTGCCAAACGAACGCTTGACCAAAATTTTCGAGCGTTTCAAGGCGGCAAAACCTCGCAGATTTTCCATCATTACGACCGGCGCAACCATTGACCATATAACCGACATATAAATTCCCGGCAAGACGCAAAGCCCTAATCCGATAATAGTAAAGAAACCGGAAATCATCGTCGTCGCAATCAACTTTTTCCACTTTTTGCGGACTTCATTAAATGCCGGACGCAATGACACGGGTTTTAGAGGATACGCCATAATTTGCGTCGTCAGCCAAGTTACCGTTCCGCCCAACAGCGAACCGCAAACCACGCCGGCGAATATTACCGCGATACCTAAAATTCCATTGATAATTCCGAACGTCAAACCACCGGCGAGAGAAAACCTGACTAAAACCTGTAAAGTTGTAAAAACTGCCAACGGCAAATATAAAATCGAAGAAAGCAGCAAAAATTTCGGCAAATGTTTGCTGTAAATTTCCAGCGCGCGGCGAAACAAAACGCCGATTCCTTCTGATTGAGCGCGAAATTCCGAGGCAAATGCCTGTGCCGTCTGCGGACGTTGCGACGGATATTTTGAGAGTGTCGTATGAATAAACTGCTTAACTTTTTTCGGAATCGTTTTTGTTTCCAAATCCGGCGGCTCAACTTCCTTATGCGAATTCATTACCTGTTGAAAATCACCGGAAAAAGGTGTGCTGCCCGAAAGCATTTGATAAGCGATTACGCCGAGCGCGTAAATATCGGATTGGTTTGTCAGTTTTTCGCCGCGGCATTGCTCCGGCGACATATAAAGCGGCGTTCCCAAAACCGCGCCGACATTGGTTAATTCCGCCGTCGAAAGTTTTCTCAGTGAAGATTCAGCAGTTTCAAATTGCCGGGAATTCAACTTCGTTGCAAAGTTTTTCGGTGAAGTTTTATCGTTTTGTGCGGGCAAAATCGCCGTTCCCGACTCCAAATCAACTTCTTTCGGCGGCTGAATCAAGGTTTCGTTTTCCGCCAAAAGAGTTTGTTTGTTTGAAATTGTTTGGTCATTGGCGGTTTGCGCGAGTGTTTTGGATTCCGACAAAATCGTCGAATTTTTATTGTCGGCGATTGTCCGGGTTTGATTTTCACCGGCAAACGTATTTTTATTGATCGCCTGCGTCGGAGTTGTCGGCAGAGAAATAATATCATCCGAACTGATAATGTTTGCTTCTTCCAATTTGGCGATTCCGAAATCGAGAACTTTGACCGTATAACCACCGCGTTGATTCGGTTCCAGCCAAATATTATCGGGTTTTAAGTCGCGGTGAATAATTCCCTGTTCGTGCGCTTCGTGAACCGCCGAACAAATTTGTTCCAAAATATCAATCGTCCATCCGAGCGGCAGTTGTTTTTCTTCTTCCAAAATCTCGCCGAGCGTGCAGCCGTCGAGATATTCCATCACGAGATACGCAACATTGCCGTCATCCGTTTCCGAAAAACCGAAATCGGTAACGTCAACTACATTCGGATGGCGCAATCTTCCGGCGGCACGCGCTTCGCGCCGAAAACGCTCGACAAACTCGGCACTTTTCATAAACTGCGGCGCAATGACTTTAACCGCTACAGGTCGTTCCGTGCCAATATGCGTGGCAAGATAAACCGTTCCCATTCCGCCGCGTCCGAGTTCCCTTTCGATTTTATATTTTTCATCGAGCGTCTGCCCGACGATATTTCCCGAACTCATAATTTCTTTAAAAACGTATTCAAATTATTTTTGAATACGCTTAATGCAAAAAATTTGTTTTGTATGAATATAAAGATTACTCTGTCTGAATCAAAAGTTTATCTTATCCAAAAACAATGATGCAATCATAACAGACGAGTTTAAATTTGATAAAAAGAAGGTGGAGATTTGAGATTATCAAGAGAAATGAAGTTTGAGATTTTATTGTCGGAGATTTTTTTATTTTCGAGTGCAACTTTGCTCAAAAGTGCAGCATCATTATTTATGGACGGCAAGTCTTGTCCTTTTTTGAATTAAAAATCAATTTGGTATGACTTACAGTCCTTTCTGATTCCTCCTGTTTCGATGCTCGTTAAGCGTGGTACTTAACGAGCATTTTTTCATTTCTTTTGCAAACCTTTACGGGCGGAAAGCGCAAGTTGTCCGGCTCGCGGAAGAGCTTCGACGGCTTTGGCAACCTGCGAATCGTCTTCGATTAAAACCTGATTTGCCGCGACACTTCCATAAGCCGCAGTCGCCAGATTATAACGCAAACGCGATTTTATATATGACTTTTCGCTTTGAATTTCGCCCGCCGAAAGTTTCCATTCCTGCGCCGCAAATTTGTTAAAAGCATTTATCAATTCATCGGTAATCACAAAATCAACCGGACGAACGCGCTGACCGTATTTGAGTTTCCCGACTGTTTTATAATTCTCGAAACCTACGATTTTGCCGTTTGCAAGTTCTCTTGAGAAAAAGAAAAGCGGATCGAGCAATGAAATTTGGGTATTGTTCAAATTCGGATTTTTGACATTTTCATCCGGCGCAATGCCGTCGCCGCCGAAAATTTTTCTGCCGGTGATTGTTTTGCCTGCCTGATTTTTCTTGTCTTTGTCCGACAGATTTACTTTGTGATTAAAATAATCGTAAAGGCTTCCGTTTGAATAATCGCGCTGAATCGAACGACCCGATGGCGTGTAATATTTCGCCGTCGTCAGCGTCAAACCGGAACTATACGGCAAATTTATAACGCTCTGCACCAAACCCTTGCCAAAAGTTTTTTCACCGATTATCAAAGCGCGATCATAATCCTGCATTGCTCCGGCGACGATCTCGGAGGCGGACGCACTTCCGCCGTTGACCAGAACTACAAGCGGAAGATTTTCCGGCTTGTTATTTTTCGATGTCCAAATACGGCTGTCAATTTTGAAGCGTCCGCGCTGAGTAACAATCGTGCTGCCGACGGAAAGAAATTTCTCGGCGACTTTGACGGCTTGGTCTAAAATTCCGCCTGGATTTTCGCGTAAATCCAAAATCAGCGAAGTCATTCCCTGCGTGTGTAAATCAGCCAAAGCAATACTTAATTCATCAAGAGTCGTATAATTAAAACCTTCCGACATATCAATATAACCGACACCCGGACGAAGCATGTAAGCGTCGGGAATTGAAGGTTGCGGAACACGATTGCGGCGGATTTCGATTGTTTCGATTTTTCTTGTGTCGGCGCGTTCAATCGTCAAACGTGCGACAGTTCCTTTTTGTCCGCGAACTTTATCTCGAACATAACCGGAACTTTTGCCGGACATATTTTCCCCATTAACGGCTACAAATCTATCGCCAAACCGCAATCCGGCGCGAAATGCCGGGGAATCAGGAAACACCGAAGTTACAAAAGTGTCGTAAACACCTTTCTTTTTATAATTTACAATCGTCGCGCCGATGCCGTAATACTCGCTTTGCTGGTCGGTCAGCAAATCCTGATATTCGGCGGAATCAAAGTAATTTGAATGCGGATCGAGTGTTCGGAGCATCGAAGTTATCGAAGATTTTGTCAATTCATTGTAGTCAATTTGTTTGCCGCCGACATAATTTTCTTTGATAATTTTCAGCGCGTCTGAAAAATCGTCGGAAATAACGTCATTGCCGATGTTTTCAGGATTTGCCGAAATGTTTTGTTTCGATATTCGCGTCGTTGAAGCCGAGAACGAACTGCCGCGTGAAAGTTTGAACGGTTCGACTTCGGGTAGTTGTGAAACCGTATTTTGTTTTGTCTGAGAAAAAACAGGTAAAACAACTGCTGAAAATAAAATAGTTATAAGAAGAAGATTTTTGAACATAGATAACAAGCCTCAATAAACAATTCGATTACGGCTGAAACTGGAAAATCAGTTTCGAGCGATTGCATTTTGAAAATTTCACTTTGAGCGAATGTTACAAAAACACACGGGCATAACGCAACTCGAAAAGCGGCGTTTGCAAAGTAAAATGCAAAATTTCCTTGTGCTGTTGGAAAGTTTTAATTATGCCGGGTTTCCAAATTTTATTAATTTTCTTTCGTTCCTTGATTTAATCAAACAATGTAAGCGAAAATCTTTATTATGCCCGATGAAAATTTAGCCGTTCAAGAAGAAAAATTTCGTTCGATTATCGAAATCATAGATATTGGTCATACTTTGACCGAGCCAATCAATCGTTCAATCGTAAATCTTCTGAAAATCTCCGCCGACCAAATGAACTCCGACGAAGCATCGGTAATTATCCGCGACGGCGATGAAGGCGATATGAAATTTTTGGCGGCAATCGGAAAAGTTGCCGATCAAGTTATCAACTTGAAGATTCCTTCCGGCAAAGGCATCGCCGGTTTCGTGATTTCTTCCGGGCAGCCGATGGCTGTTTCCGAAGTCGGCGAGGAAACAAGTTTTTATGACGAAGTTGACAAGCAAACCGGATATTCGACGCAGACGATTTTAGCCACGCCGCTGCGTTATAACGATGAAATTATCGGTGTTTTGGAATATATCAACCGCAAAGGCGAACCGCCTTTTGAAGCGTTCACGCCGGATGAAATGGACAAAGCCGCGATTTATGCCGACACGATTGCTTCATTGGTAAATGTTTATGAAGTGGCTGAATTATTTAGAAATTTCAGCAATAAAATTCTTTCCGGCAACGAACAATTCGGTGAAATGCGCGAGTGGTTAAAAAATGTCCGTGATTCCGCCGAACACAAGGAAATGATTGATCTTGCCCTGATAATCAAAGAAATTGCCGGTCGCGGTGAAAATGAACGCCGAATGTGTAGAAGGATGTTGGAAGCTATTCTGCAATATACCGACAACACGATTGAAACGAGTTACTTAAATTTTTAACGGATTTTATGACAACTGTTACGGGCTACAAAGAAAACGAGAACAGCGCGACTGTTATTTATTTCCAACTCAACGAGAGATGGAAAAAATGCACGGGAAAGTGTGTCAGCGTAGCAATCATTGACAGCGGAATTGATGCCGATCATCCTGATTTGCAGGGCAAAGTCAAAGAAAGTGTCGAAGCCAAAAAGGATAAAACACGCATTATTTTCGAACCGTCGGATGCGGGCGATTCAGCCGGACACGGCACGGCTTGTGCGGGAATTATTTCCGGCATCGCGCCCGAAGCCGAGTTTTACAGCATAAAAGTCTTAGGTGCGGGCGGTTTGGGCGACGGACAAGCGTTTCTCGCCGGTCTTGAATATGCCATCAACAATCGTTATCGAATCGTTAATCTCAGCCTCGGAACGACCAAACCGCAATTTTTCGCGCCGCTTCACGATTTGCTCGACCGCGCTTATCAAGCCGGATGTATCGTCGTTGCCGCCGCCAATAACCTGCCGCAGCCGAGTTTTCCGTCGGTTTTTTCGTCTTCCCTGATTTCGGTCAGCAAAAGCGAAGAAAAAGACCCTTTGAATTTCGGTTTTCGATACGGCGAAGTCATCGAATTGACCGCTCCGGGCGTAAATATTCGCACGCCTTGGGTTGGCGGCGGTTACAGAAACCTGACAGGAAATAGTTTTGCCTGTCCGCATATTGTCGGAATTATCGCTCTGATACTCGAAGATCATCCGAATTTTACGCCTTTTCAAATAAAATCCGCGTTGTATGCGATAGCCGAAGAAAACTTGGAAAAGACAGAAAATAAAACAGATTAAAATATCCACATTTGAAACCACTTTGGTTTTTTCTGCGTAATATGTTTGAATATTTCTTAACTCTTTCTAATAAATCAAGGGAGCAAAAATGAAAAAAATAATTTATTTAACGGCAACTGTTCTGATTTTGTCATTGTTGACAATCAGCGGTTTTGCCCAAGATTCTAAAATGAACAAATCGGGAGATAAAATGTCAGATAAATTCAAACTGCCGCTGCTCAAACTCGAACAATTTACACTCGACAACGGCTTGCGGGTGGTTTTAAATCAAGACAACGCCGCGCCGGTCGTGGCAGTGGCTGTTTATTACGATGTCGGTTCGCGCAACGAACGCGAAGGTCGCACGGGTTTTGCACATCTTTTTGAACATATGATGTTTCAGGGTTCTGAAAACGTCAAAAAAGCCGAACATTTTCAATACGTTTTCAACGCCGGCGGCACGATGAACGGCACGACGAACACTGAACGGACAAATTATTTCGAGGCTTTGCCCGCTAATCAACTGCCGCTCGGTTTGTGGCTCGAATCAGACAGAATGCGCTCGTTAGCCGTCACGGAAGAAAATCTGACGAACCAGCGCAACGCCGTGCAGGAAGAAAAAAGGCTCGGCGAAAATCAGCCGTTTGGTCGTGTTTTCGACCAGTTGACTCCGATGATTTACAAGAATTTTTCCAACGCACATTCGGTTATCGGTTCGATGTCCGATTTGGACGCGGCAACGGTTAAAGACGTGCAGGATTTTTTCCGCATATATTATGCGCCAAATAATGCCGTTTTGGTAATTTCGGGCGCGTTTGAACCGAAGGAAGCTAAAGAACTCGTCAGTAAATACTTCGCTTCGATCCCGAAACAGCCGAAACCGGCGGCGATTGATGTCAGCGAACCGAAGGAAGTCGTTGACAAATATAAGGAATTCGAAGACAAACTCGCACCGTTTCCGGCATTTATTCTAGGATGGAAAATTCCGCAGCGTCAAACGCCGGAATTTAACGCGCTCGAACTTGCCGGTAAACTTATCAATGACGGCGAAAGTTCACGGCTTTATCAAAAATTGGTTAAAGGTGAAGAATCGGTTTTGCAAATTCAGGGCGGAACGGACGAACGCCGCGGTCCTTCGAGTTTTATAGTTTTCACAATTCCCAAGCCCGGCAAAGATTTGAGCAAGATTCGTGAAACGATTATGGCTGAAATCAAGGATATGGCGACCAATGGACCGACTGCCGAAGAAATGCAGAAACTGCATAATCAATTGTTGAGCGATGCCGTTCGTGCGCGACAATCTTCGCTTTCCCGCGCTCAAAAAATCGCCGAATATGCACTTTACGACAACGACCCGACGCTGGTTAATTCCGAATTGGACGAGTTGTTAAAAGTAACGCCTCAACAAATTAAAGATGCGGTTAATAAATATCTGAATACGGATAACCGCGTACTGCTCGACATTGTTCCCGCCGGCAAAGCAAGCGGCGCGAAAAGTAAGATGGATTCCAATAAAAAATAAACAAACGCTGAATAAAAGGAGAAACAATATGAGAAAGATTTTAAATTTAATAATTTCCGCAGGTCTGATTTCAGCGTTCGGCATCAGTATAGTTGCCCAAAAAAATATGAATGAAGATTTTCGCAAAACCGCGCCGCAACCGCTCGCGCCAAAACCGTTCGATATTCCGAAACCTTTTGAAACAACTTTGCCGAACGGTTTGAAGGTTGTCATTTTTGAAAACAATCGTTTGCCTTTGGTCAGTTATCGTTTGGCTTTTAAAACCGGCGACATCAACGATCCGAAGGATTCAACGGGTTTGACTTCCGCGCTGACCGCAATGCTCAATGAAGGCACGAAAACGCGCTCCAGCAAGCAGCTTGCCGAAGAAACCGAACGGCTCGGCGCGAATATTTCGGCAAACGCCAACGAGGACAATACAATTATTTCAGGTTCGGCTTTGACGCTTTACGGCGCGGACGTTTTGCGTCTGATGGCGGATATGGTTTTGAATCCGACTTTTCCCGAAAGTGAACTTACACTTTACAAGAAAAACGCGATTGAAAGTTTGAAGTTTCAGCGTTCACAACCGGCGTTTTTGGCTGATGAGCGAATATCGAAAATTCTCTACGGCAAACATCCGTACAGTATTACTTCGCCTTCCGCCGCCGATGTCGAAAAAATTACGCGGGAAAAACTCGTGGCGTTCCGCGATAAAATGTTCGTGCCGAACAACGCGACATTGATTGTAGTCGGCGATGTCAATAAGAATTCTCTCTTGAAAGACATCAAAACTAATTTCGGCGATTGGAAAAAAGGAACGGTTGAAAATATGAAGTTTGACACACCGCCGGTTCGCAATGAAACGACCTTGACGGTGGTTGATCGTCCGGGTTCGATTCAGTCGAATATCGTCATCGCAAATCTGGCGATTGACCGCAGCAACCCCGATTATTTTCCGGTTTTGGTGATGAATCAGGTGCTTGGTGCGGGACCATCTTCGCGTTTGTTTATGAATCTGCGCGAAGCCAAAGGCTACACTTACGGCGCGTATTCAAACTTTGACACCAAACGGCTTGCCGGAAATTTTCAGGCGACGGCGGAAGTTCGCTCTCCCGTTACGGGCGATTCGCTGAAGGAATTTTTCTACGAATTGAACCGTGTTCGCAATGAAAAAGCGTCGGAAAAAGAATTACGGGATGCGAAAAGTTTTCTGACCGGAGTTTTCCCGCTTCGCGCCGAAACGCAGGAAGGTTTGACAAATCTGCTCGTGTCGCAGCAATTATATGATTTGCCGACCGATTATCTGCAAACTTACCGCGACAAAATCAACGCCGTAACGCTTGATGATGTCGAGCGCGTGGCGAAAAAATATATTTCGCCCGACAAATTGGCAATCGTCGTCGTCGGTGATGCGGGTGAAGTTTTGCCGCAGGTCAAAGCATATTCCAAAAAGATTGATGTTTTCGATGCCGACGGCAAATCAATTGATGCCGCATCTTATGAAAACGCATCTACAGGCGCAACCGCCGATGCCAACGGAACGTGGACTTTGATGCTCGACGCGCAAGGACAAAAACTTCCCGTAACTTTAATGCTCAAACAAGAAGGCGATAAAGTTACAGGTTCGCTCGATTCGATGCTCGGCAAAAGTGATTTATCCACCGGAAAAGTCAGCGGCAGCAAATTTGTCGGAACTTCAAAAACGCAGATTCAAGGTCAGGATGTCGAATTGAGTATCAGCGGAACGATTACCGGCGATATGATGAAAGGAGTAGTAAGTTTGCCGGGATTGCCGCCGCTCCCGTTTGAAGGAAAACGCGATAAATAAGTAACGCAGTTCGTCCCGACTGCCGTCGTGGGGGCGGGCCCCCCCAACCCGCGGCCGTTGTCCTCGTCGCCGAGCAGGGCCGCGAAGCAGGCGGGGGAGTCGAACCGCGGCAGGCACAGCCAGTCAATGGAGCCGTCGCGGCCGACGAGCGCGGCA
>JBBPXX010000025.1:0-22309 GCA_038200505.1 Pyrinomonadales bacterium
GCAAATTAATGTTTCGTCTGCCGTCGGAACTTCACGCCCGCATCACCGAAACCGCCGCAAAACGCGGCAAAAGCATCAACGAATTCGGCAAAGAAGTGTTTGAAGCGGCAATAAATTAACTCATATCAACGAAATGTGATTTTCATTCTTTAATTCGATAAACATTTACAAAGACTGCACAATCTTTGATGTCGGCGGAAACAAATATCGCATTATTGCCAAAGTCGAATATCAAATTCATATCGTTTTTATTCGCTTTGTAATGACGCATTCCGAATATGACGAAAAGAAGTGGCAATCCGACTGCAAATAGAGCGACAATAATGAACTATAATTCTAAAAAATACAGCGAACTGTTGAGCGACACTCTGCCGGGCGTGATTGATTCGCTTGCGGAATACGAGCGCATCGAAGAAATTTTTAACAATCTGTTCAAAGAAAATCGTTCGCCCGAAGAAGATAAACTTTTTAATTTATTGGCGAATCTTTTGGAAGATTACGAAAGACGCGCATTGCCGCCGTTTGAAAAATCTTCACCGCTTGAAACTTTGAAGTTTTTAATGGCGGAAAAACATTTGCGCCAAGCGGATTTGGCGGACATCTTCGGCACACAAAGCGTCGTTTCCGAAGTTCTCGGCGGAAAGCGTGAAATTACAAAAAATCAAGCTAAAGCATTAGCTCAAAAGTTTAGCTTGCGTATTGAAGCATTTGTTTAGAACAAGTTTTAAGTTTTTAATCAAAATCCGCGCTCAGAATAATATAAAAATCACGCCGCAAGACTCAATAGTGAAAAACTAAAAGTGAAAAACTAAAAGTAGAATTTATTTGACTTCTAACGAAAAAGTTTCGACTTTATCTGATCAGAATTGTCTGACACGATTTAATTTTCGCCCAATCTCTATCCGCCGTAACTGCCGGAACATTTAGTTTAATGCTCAGAGCCAAACACGCCCGATCTCCGAGCGATAATCCGAGCGATTTTGTCAACGGACGCAAACTTGCGGTTTCCCACGCTAATTCCGCATCAAAATCAATAACCGCGCCGATGCCGAGCATCGAAACGGCGATGTCTGCCGCCGCCTTGTCCATTCCCGCATCTATCAGTTTTGTTCCGACTTCAGCCAGATTAATCGTCGAAATTGCCGATTCAGCCAATAGCGGAATAACTTTACCGGCTCCCGTTTCGTTATTTAAAACCGCCAGCAGTGCCGAAGCATCCAAAACATTTTTGATGACCGCCATATATTACTCTTTTTTACTTTCAATTCTGCGTTCCGCCAGCAATTCATCAACTAAACTTCGTTTTTCAGACACATATCGCCGCACTAAACCCTGCGCCTGCCGGACGGCTTCCTGTTGCGGCAAAAGACGAACTTCGCCGTTTTCCTGCAGAACGAGCGTCAGCGTATCGCCAATCTGCAAGCCTAAACTTTTGCGAATAGCGGCAGGTATCACCACCCTGTTTCCGTTAGACAACTTAGTAACTTCAGTAATCATAATGACACGATTATAAAATATGTCCTTGCCATAATCAATGACAATTTTCTCGAAAAACCAAAGCGGTTTTTTTACGCTTAAATTTATTACCTTGTCCGTGATTTTTATTCTTTATTATCATTTTTCACCTTTGGTTTTTCACCACTTGATATACATACGTTTTATATGTAAAACTTTTATCGAATGTTCACATAGAAAGAATCAAAACGAGAATAAGTTATCAAAAAACGCGGCATTGATTTTGCTGAAATGACCGCGGGATTTATTTAACTGTCTATGAGAAGTTGCGCTCAAATAATATAAAAATCACGCCGCAAGATTAAATAGTGAAAAACTAAAAGTGAAAAACTAAAAAAGGAATGAAATTTCGCCTTAATTTGGTTTGCCTTATTTGATACGCATCCTATTTTTAAGTATATTTGTGGTTGATGAACGAATTGCTTTTACATTTTATCGAAACAAAAGCCTTTAGAAAACGGCTCGATAAGTTAGCATCAATTGAAACGCTTTTCGCTCTGCAAAATGAATTGATTGTAAATCCTGAACGCGGCGATATTATTCAAGGAACCGGCGGCACGAGAAAAGCGCAGATCGCCGATCCGAAAAGCGGACGCGGGAAAAGCGGCTCATTTCGATATATTTATTTCTATGTAGAAAAAGCTGCAATCGTTTATTTGCTTGTTCTTTACGGTAAAAACGAAAAGGATAATGTGAGCGATTCGGAAAAAAAGGAAATTTTAGAACTTGTCAAAATACTAAAAAACAGACACAAAGAGTAGAAAATGGATAAACAATTATTTGAAGATTTAAAGACATCGCTGGGTGAAGCGATTGAACACGCCGAAGGTAAAAGAGAACTGCGAACGACGACTTTGCCGCGTCCGCCGAAAAAACTCAGCAATGAGGAAATCGCTGCTTTGCGCGGGAAACTGAATGTTTCCCAAGCTGTTTTTGCCCGTTATCTGAATGTTTCGCCGAAAACCGTTCAGGCGTGGGAACAAGGCATCGGAAAACCGAACGGCGCGGCATTGAAACTGCTTTCAATTGCCAAAAGAAATCCGAAGGTTTTGATCGAAGGATGAAAATAGCGAAAAACTAAAAGTGAAAGACCGAAGAAAAGGAATAAAATTTCGGTTTAATTCCTTTAGTTTTTCACTTTTAGTTTTTCACCGTTTGATATACATACATTTTATATGTAAAATTTTTATCAGATGTTCACATGGAAAGAATCAAAGCGGGAAAAGGTTATCAAAAAACGCGGCATTGATTTTGCTGAAATGACCGATGTTTTTGATGACCCGTTGGCTGTTTATTTTGAAGATTACGAACATTCAACCAAAACGGAAATACGCTTTGATGTTATCGGTCAAACGGCGCGTTACGGTTTAATCTTTGCGGTTTTTATTTATGCCGATGAAATATAGAATTCAGTTTATTACCGTTTGGCGGGCGGAAAATTGGATGGTGAAAGAATATGAAGAAAACAGAAAAAGATTATGAATACTTAGAAACTTCCGAAGAAGCCGCAAGTCGCGGTTTGAAGCGCATCAGCCGTCCGAAGTTTTTGGACAATATTCCGAAAAATGCGGCGATGCGCGACTCGAAAAGTCGTATCACGATTTATCTTGACACTGATATTGTCGAACATTTCAAAGCGGCGGCAAGCGAAACAAATGAAGGTTATCAAACTCTCATCAATCGCACTTTGCGCTATTTTTTGGACAATCAAATCAAGCCGGACACGGTTTTGACGGAAGATAAACTGTTTGACGAAAACTTTCTGTCTAAATTAAAGGAAAAACTGACAGCGGTTTGATAGCCAATATGGATAAAGAAAAAAGAAAAAAAATTGGAAGCAAAAGGCTGGAAAGTAACTTCGGCTGCCGAATTTCTCGAACTTACGCCGGATGAGGAAAGTTTAATTGAGCTGAAACTGGCGTTGAGCAGTGCCGTTAAAAAACATCGCCTTGAAGCAAAATTAACTCAAGAAGAAGCGGCGCGTCTTCTGCATTCGAGCCAATCGAGAATCGCCAAAATAGAAGCCGGTGATGCAGGTGTAAGTTTAGACCTTTTGATTCGCAGTTTGTTCGGCTTGGGCGTAACCGCTGCCGACCTGCCGAAATTGCTGGAGCAAAATCTTAAAGTCGGTGTGAGTGTTAATTGAAGAATAAATAAACACAACAGATGTCAAAAAAACAGTTTGGCGGAAACACAGAAAAATGTGCCTAATTCGACGGCTTTATTTTTGCTGATCGGACGTTTGCCGTTGATGATTTCCGAAATTGCCGCTTCGGTTTTGAAAATCGGGAGCAAGTCTTTTTGCCGCAAATCGTTGTCTTCGAGAAGCGATTGCAAAACCAGATGCGGCGCAAGCGGCTGGATCGGAAAAGTTCTTTTTTCGTAATCCGCCGCTAGAACGGTCAGAAGTTTGAGAATTTTTATCTCTTCCGGCGAAAGATTCGCTTCGCCTTTTTTCATCAGACGGTCAATTACCGCCAAAGTCTTTTGCCGCTCGGCTTCATTTTCAATCGCCGTCGGCAAAGTTTCAATTAAAAGATTGGCGTATTTTTCTAAATTTATCGTAGTTTGCATAATTATTGCTCGCTCCAATCGCAGTAGTTTCTTTTCCATTTCCTTTCGTCATATTGCTTATGCGTTAAAACATATAACCAAAGCCATTTAGATCAGTGTGTTAATCCGCTTGCGGATAAAAGAAAACACAAATCAAAACATACCAATCTAAAGGGTTTTGGTATAAGCATTTTTGTTAATTCCAGCGAATGCCGACGCGCAGATTTATCGGTGAGCTGACGCTTCGAACGGGGGTTTTGGCGATTGAATAACGCGAGTTGAAAATGTTTTCAACCGCGACAAAACCTTGCACATTTTCTTTAAATTTTCGCGCCGCGTAAACGTCGAGCTGCAAATATGGTTCAAGCCGAAACAAATTTAAATCATCGTCAAACTGCTTTGACGATGCGCGACCTTGAAACGCCAATGTCCAATTGTTTTTTGAATAATTTGTTTGAAAGGTAAATTGATGCCGCGCGACTTGCGGAACGAACAAACCTTCCAAATTTTGATTAGAAGGAAATTGCGTAACACGCGAATCGGTAAAAAGATAACCGGCGGAAATGCGGAAATTTTTAAAACGTGTTTCCGTTTCGATTTCCGTGCCGATTGCTCTTGTTTTTCCGGCATTTTGTCTTTGTCGTGCAATCAAATTCGGCGTAACCGACACAGTTACATTTGAAATCGGCTGTGAAATTTCCGTCAGAAAGAAGTTTCCGCGTAAATAAAATTTATTTCGGCTGAAACTCGCGCCGGTTTCAAAATTCGCCGCTTTTTCGGCTCGCAGATTTTCGTTCGGATTGGTTATAACGCTGCCGACGCGAAAGCCGCGATAAAGTTCGTTCAAAGTCGGTGCGCGAAAACTTTTTGAGGCGAGCGCGAAAATCGAAAAGTTGTTTGTAACTTGATAAAGTGCAGAGATTTGCGGCGAAAAAGCATTTTCGCTCCGTTCGGGAAAACCGATTATTAAAGTTTCATTATTGGAAAGTGAACGCACTGTGTTTGAAGCGCGAAAGTTTCGCCAATCGTCAAAACGAAGACTTCCGGCAAGAACAAATTTCTTGCCGATTCGCGCAAAATCCTGCACGAAAAATCCGAAGGTTCGCTCACGTCCGCCCGCGCCGCTTGCCGAAGTTGCGCGATTGTTAAAAAATCCGACTTCATCACTCGCGCCGCGCACTTCACGCGCTTCAAAGCCGACGACAAAAGTTTGATTTTGCAAAAACACGCCCGAAAATTGTCCTGAAAACCCGACATTCTGCGCCGGAACTCTTTGCAGACGAACCAAACTTTCGCTGTTTCGATTCGCGCTGACGGAAGAAAAAGCCTGATCGTAAACCTGCGTCCCGCCAAAAATTCGCCAGTTTAAATTCAAATTTGAAATTTGAAATTTGGAATTTGGAATTTGTGAATTTCCGCCGAAAACGAATTCGCGCAAATGAGTTCGATTTTTTTGCACGGGCGTTCCGTTTGTTCTCGATTCGCCGAAATAAGAAGTTTTGAAAAAGATATTTGTTTTATCATTAAAACTTTTGGCAATTCGCGCTGAAAGATTTATATTTCTCGAACCGGCGAAACTGTCAACCGCGCCGCGTTCTGATTCGTCAGTTGAAATATAGCCTTTGGTTTGAAAATGCGAAGCCGTAAAATCCGCCGTCCAATCATTTTTTGAAAAACCGAAAAACGTCGAAGCGGAAAAAGTATTTTGTGTTCCGCCATAAGTTTCGCCGGAAACAATAAAATTTTCGCGTGTGCGGCGCGGCAGAATATTTATTGTTCCGCTCAAAGAATCGCTGCCGTAAAGACTCGATGCGCCGCCGCGCAAAACTTCGATTCTTTCAACCGCAATCGGCACAACTCTGTTCCATAAAATCCAGCCGCCGAAAACGTCGTTGAGCGGAACGCCGTCAAACAAAACCAGCGAACGGCTCGCACCAGACGCGCCGACTCCGCGCAGTGAAACGCCTTGCGATGTCGGATTTGCATAACGACTCCCTGAACGCCGAAAAAGCGAAAATCCGGCAACTTGCCGCAATTTATCGTCAATCGTCGGCGCGGCGGTTGATTGCAATTCTTCGTTGGAAAGCGTTACGATACTCGCCGCCGTTTCGCCCAAACGGGTTTCCGTGCGGTTCGCCGTTACGACGACTTTTTCGTTGATCGGGGCGGGCGAAAGCGTAAAATTTTTATTTTCAGAAAAATCTTGCGAAAATTTATAATTTTGTTGTAGAATGGAAAAGCCTTGCGCTTGAATCGTCAGCGTAAAATTTTCATTCAAAGTTACTTCACAAGCAAATCCGCCTTGATTATCCTGTAAGCAAACCGATTCTTTGCCGGATGCAAAAACAATTTTGACTTCAGCCGAAGAAACGGGCAGACCACTTGAATCATAGATATTTCCGTGTAAAATCCGATTTTTTTCGGTTTGTGAAAAAACTTGATAAAAACAGCATAAAAACAGTAGAATTCCAATTACATAAAGAAAAAAGGGTCGAAATTTCCCGTGAAATGAAGAAGTAAACATTATTTTATTCTACATCAAAACGAAATTTTGCCGGATTGGACGCAAAAATGTTGGACAACACATCTAAAATTACAAAAGAAAATCTTTCGGAAACTGCGGATTCACGCTTAAAAATTCTCGTGCTTTTCGGCACGCGCCCCGAAGCGATTAAACTTGCGCCCGTCATTCACGAGTTGAAAAAGAATTTTTTCAAAACGGTCGTCGTTTCATCAAGTCAGCATAAGGAATTGCTCAAGCCTTTTTTGAAAATGCTCGACATCGAAGTTGATTTCGACCTGCGCGTGATGAAAAAAAATCAAACGCCGAATGAAGTTTGCTCAAAAGTTTTGGAAAAATTGGATAAAATTTTAGATGCTGAAAAGCCGGATTTGATTCTCGTGCAAGGCGATACGACGACGACTTTGGCAGGTGCGCTTGCCGGATTCAACCGCAAAATTCCGGTTGGACACATTGAAGCCGGTTTGCGTTCGGGAAATCTGAACAGCCCGTTTCCCGAAGAGATGAACCGCCGTCTTGTTTCAAATATCGCTTCATTTCACTTTGCCGCGACGGAAAGAAACCGTCGTAATCTTTTAAGAGAAAATATTCCGGGCGAGAAAATTTTCGTTACCGGAAACCCGGTTGTTGATGCGCTGCATTCAATTTCCAAAACTTTAAAACCGAGCCGAAAAATTCAAGAGTTAATCGAAGAAACCGAAGGCAAAAAGCGTATTTTGCTGACGACGCACCGGCGCGAAAGTTTTGGCGAAACGATGGGCGGAAATCTGAAGGTTTTGCGGGATTTTGTCGTCAAAAGAAAAGATGTATGTTTGATTTTTCCCGTTCATCCAAACCCGAATGTCAGGGAAATAACGAAGGAAATTCTAGCTGATCTTGATTGTATTCACCTTCTCGAACCGCTTAATTATATTGATTTTATTACGCTGATGAAAAGTGCGTGGCTGATTGTTTCCGATTCCGGCGGCGTTCAGGAAGAAGCACCGAGTTTGGGCAAACCGCTGTTTATTCTGCGCGAAAACACCGAACGACCCGAAGCGATAAAAGCCGGAGTTGCCAAATTAGTCGGCGGAAATCCGCACAAATTAGAGTTGATGCTTGAAGAAAATTACGCCGTCGAAACGTGGATAAAATCCGTCGGAGAAGTTGAAAATCCGTTTGGCGACGGTAAAGCCGCACAGCGGATTGTTAAAATTTTGTCCGCTGTTTGCCGTCCGCTGTCATTAAACTCGATCGGCAACAAATAACTACATTGAACACAAACAATGAAAACAGACGCACCAATAAAAAAACATCTCTTGACCGTTTTGGTCGAAGATTATTTTCACGTCGGCGCGTTTGAAAATTTAATTCAGCAGCGAAACTGGTCGAATTTCGAGCCGCGTTACGAGCAGAACACTTTAAAAACGCTTGATTTGCTCGATGATTTTAAGACAAAAGCGACGTTTTTCGTGCTTGGCTGGATTGCCGAACAGAATTCGCAGCTAATCAGAGAAATAGTTTCACGCGGACACGAAGTCGCTTCGCGCGGATTTTATCATCGTTCTTTAAGACATTTAACGCCGGAAGAATTTCGTGAAGATTTGCGAAAAACCAATCACGCTTTGGAAGATGCCGGCGGACAAAAAATCATCGGTTATCGTTCCGCCGAAAAATTACATTACGAAAAAGACTCGTGGATTTTCGATGTTTTGGCGGAAGAAAATTTTGTTTATGACGCTTCATTTTTGCCGTCAAAAAAAGACGCAAACCAAAAGCGTCTGACGCATCAAGTTCACACCGGCGGCAAAGCCATTTGGGAATTTCCGTATTCAACGCGGGATTTCGGTTTCGGACTTTTTCCAATCTCCGGCGGCAATTATTTCCGGCAAATTCCGCATACGCTGATGCGCCACGCCGTGCAAAATTGGCACGAACGAAATGACGAACCGTTTGTTTTATATTTTCACGTTTGGGAATTAGACCCCGAACAGCCACGTATTTCCGCCGCTTCGCATTACAATCGTGTGCGCCATTATCGCAAATTGGACAAAATGGAATGGGTTTTAAAGGAATATCTCAAGCGATACTCTTTTGTCGGCGGCGCGGAATTTTTAGGAATCAAGTCAGAACCGACTGCGATAGCAGATGGTTTAATCTCCAATATAAGTGCCTTTCAATCAACGGCAAAACCGCCCGCTGCCGCAGTCGGTTCTGACAAAACTCCAATCACGATTGTTATTCCCTGCTATAACGAAGAAGCCGCTTTGCCGTATCTTGCTAACACTTTACGGAGCGTCGAAGCGAAACTTTCGGAAAAAGGCTATCAAACCATTTTGATTTTTGTTGACGACAAAAGCAGAGATGCGACTTTTGAAAAACTGTACGAACTTTTCGGCGCAAAAGAAAATGTAAAAATCGTTCAACATAACACAAATCAAGGCGTGGCGGCGGGAATTATGACTGGCTTGCAAACTTCGGAAACGGAAATTGTCTGCTCGATGGATTGCGATTGCACTTACGATCCGCACGAACTCGCCAATATGCTGCCGCTCCTTACGGACGATGTTGATATGGTAACGGCTTCGCCATATCACGAAAAAGGCGGCGTGCGAAATGTCCCGGAATGGCGTTTGTTTTTATCAAAAGGCGCGTCGTTTCTTTATCGTCGGGCTTTGAATGCAAAACTCGACACTTTTACAAGCTGTTTCCGCGTTTATCGGCGTTCGTCGGTCGTAAATTTGCCGATTGAAGAAAAAGGATTTCTCGGCGTGGCAGAAATGCTCGGGAGATTGAATTTAAAAGGCGGAAAAATCGTCGAATATCCGACAGTTTTGGAAGTTCGCTTATTCGGATTTTCCAAAATGAAAACCGCAAGAACAATTTTCGGACACTTAAAATTACTGTCCAAACTTTCAAAATTAAGGCTTTTCGGGAAAACCGAAGAAATTAAAACTTCTTTACCAAAAGAAAAGGAATTAACTGAAAACGTGAAAATGTGAAAATGACGATTTAACTTTTTCTACTTTTAACCTTTTCCACATTTGCACTTTTCCACCATTAAAATTATGACACCAACAGCACAACAAGAAAATTTAAAATTACCAAACGATCAGGACATTTCCGGCAGAACTTTCGGGGCGGAAGAAATCGCCGCAATTACGGAAGTTTTGCAATCAGGCGTTTTAATCACGACCAAAGGCAAATTTGGCAAAATGCTCGAAGAAGAATTTGCCAAGAAATTGGGCGTAAAATATGCGTATGCCTGCAATTCAGGTTCGGCGGCGGTTCACGTTGCGATTGCCGCGATAAATCCGAATCCGGGCGATGAAATTATCACGACTTCGATAACCGATATGGGCGCGTTGACACCGATTATTTTTCAGGGCGCGATTCCGGTTTTCGCCGATGTTGACCCGAAAACTTTGAATGTTACGGCGGAAACGATTGAAAAGGTTTTGTCCGACAAAACCAAAGCGATTATCGTTACGCATCTTTTTGGAAATCCTTGTGAAATGGGCGCGATTATGAAACTCGCCGACGAAAAAGGAATTCCCGTTATCGAAGACACGGCGCAAAGTTTTCTGGCAATGTGCGACGGAAAATACGCCGGAACAATCGGAACAATCGGTGCGTTTTCGTTTCAGCAAGGCAAGCAGATGACGACGGGCGAAGGCGGAATCGTCGTAACAAACGACGATTCGATTGCGCGTCGAATGTATCTTTTCATCAACAAAGCGTGGGGTTACGGCGATGAAAATCCCGATCATTATTTCGCTTCGTTGAATTACAGAATGACCGAACTGCAAGCCGCCGTCGCTTATGAGCAGTTAAAAAAACTCGATTATTCCGTCGCGCAGCGTCAGAAAATGGCGGCGTTGCTTGATGAAAAGATCAAAGATATTAACGGCATCGAAAGCTATAAACCGGCGGAAGATTCGACGATGACTTATTGGAAATTCTGTTTAAGAGTTGACGATACGAAAATTGAAGACGGTTCGGTTGGTTTATCAAAAGCGTTGAAAACTTATGATGTCGCCTCCGCGCCGCGTTATGTCGTCAAACCTGCTTATAAATGTATGGTCTTCCGCGATCAAAACACTTTCGGCGATTCGCATTACCCGTTTAATCTGGCGCGTCCCGAAGCGGTTGACTACAACGACGACAATTTTCAGGGAACAATCAAAGGCTTGCACGACGTTCTCGTGCTGCCGATTAACGAATGCTACGAAGAAAAACACATCGAATTTTTAGCGGATTCGATCCGTGAAGCGGTTGAATCAGTCAGAAAATAAAATTAGCCACGAATAACACGAATTACACAAATGATTAAAGAAAATATTCGTGCTATTCGTGTAATTCGTGGCAAAAAATATTATGAAAAAACTAAAATTTGCACTAATCGGAACGGGCGGAATTGCCCAAACCTACGCGCAGGCGTTTCAAACCAGTGATTGTTGCGAACTCGTCGCTGTTTGCGATATTAATAAAGATTCGGCGAAGGCTTTTGCCGAACCTTTTAATGCGAAAAGTTTTGACGATTACAAAAATCTAGCTGAAAACAGCGAAATTGACGCTGTGATAATTTCCACGCCGCCGAATGCACATCCGGAAATTGCGATGTATTTTATGAAGCAAGGCGTGAATGTTTTGTGCGAAAAACCGCTTTGTCTGAGCGTTACGGAAGCCAAAGAAATGATTGAAACGGCGGAAAAATCGAACGTCGTGTTCACAATGGCGACGAAATTTCGCTATTGCGAAGATGTCGTTAAAGCCAAAGCGATTTTAGCGTCAGGTGTTCTCGGCGAAATCGTGCAGTTTGAAAACGCTTTTACCGCAAAAGTTGATATGTCGAAACGCTGGAATTCAAATTTAGAGATTTCCGGCGGCGGCGTTTTGATGGATAACGGCACACATTCGGTTGATATTATCCGCTATTTTCTCGGCGCAATCGAGGAAATTTTGGCAGTTGAAACGAGCGGGACGCAGAATCTGTCGGTTGATGAAAATGTCAAACTGCTTGCCAAAACCAAAAACGGCGTAGTTGCGAGCGTTGATCTGACTTGGGGAATCAACAAAGAATTGCCGAATTTCATCAGCATTTTCGGCACAAACGGAACTTTGCACATCGGTTGGCGCGAGTCTAAATACAAATTAAATTCGTCGCCCGATTGGACGGTTTTCGGCAATGGCTATGACAAAGTTCAGGCGTTTCGTTCAAAAATTGACAACTTTGCCGGCGCGATTCGCGGCGAAGAAGAACTGTTAATCACACCCGAAGACGCGCTCGCCTCAGTCGAAGTTATCGAAGCGGCGTATAAATCGCTCAATCAAAACCTCTGGCAAAAAGTCATCGAAAAAAGCGATGTTGCAGGAAAATAGGTAATACTATGTTTCACAAATCATATTGTTTTGCAATAGCTGTAACTTATTTAGGAACTGCTCTCATCGCGTTCTTTTTCAAGTTTGACACTTTACTGTTTTTACTGTCATATCCTTGGAATTTGTTGCTCGCAAGTTTTTTGATGATTCACAAAACACCGGACTCAATCTTTTACTTTGATGCGGGAATGTTAATGGGAACTTTCATTAACGCTTTAATCTTCTTGAAAATTTGCAAGCCTTTCAAAAAAACAAATGATTAAAATTCATCCAACCGCAATCATTGAAGAAAACGTAAAAATCGGCGAAGGCACGAGCGTTTGGGACAACGTGCATATTCGCTCGCGGGCGGAAATCGGCGAAGAATGTATTGTCGGCGAAAAGACTTATATCGCTTATGACGTTCGCATCGGCAACCGCGTGAAGATCAACGCGATGGTTTATATTTGCGCCGCCGTAACCATCGAAGACGGCGTGATGATCTCGGCTTCGACGACTTTTACAAATGACCGTTTTCCGCGGGCGACGTTTCCCGATTTGAAAACTTTGCGCCCGTCCGAGCCTGACGAACACACTCTGCCGACGCTCGTGCGCGAAGGCGCGACAATCGGCGCGGGCTGTATCATCGGCAACGATCTGGAAATCGGACGTTGGGCGATGGTCGGAATGGGTTCGGTTGTAACGAAGTCAGTTCCCGATTTTCATCTCGTCTTGGGAAATCCGGCACGAAGCATCGGCGCGGTCTGCAAATGCGGACAGCTTTTTCATAAGTTCGACGATTCGAGTGAAAAGGAATTTGAATGCGTCTGCGGTTTGAGATACGAAATTGAAAACCGCAATGTGAGAGAATTGTTATAATTCAAACGTATGATTGAAATTGAATTAACAGAACCAAAAAACTTAATCTGCGAATGTTGTGGCGGAAAGTTAGTAAGTTTAACGCGATTCGTTTATAAAGATGGAAATGCCTTCGCAATTTATCACGCAACTTTTGCAGAAAATCATTCTGAAAGCGGAGTTCTTGGCGTTATAAGTCTTGGCGATTGGGACAGCAATGAAGTTTCACCAAATCGTGTCGGTTTTCCATTCAGATTGTGGGAAGGCGAAGAAAATTTCAATATTGGAATAATGAATCGAAATGAATGTCCTTGGAACGATTCAAATGTAATCGGAAGAATTTTAGACAGAGAGGAAGCGTTAGCGCATCCTTGGATTGATGAGGTTTATCATATTACTGACCATATAACTAAAAACGATACTGAAATTGTTAATTTCTTAAAATTAGATTCCTCAGCTATTAACTAAAATGAATTTGGAAAAATCCAAAATCCAAAATCCAAAATCTAAAATCGCAATTGTCGGTTCGGGTTTTCTCGGCTTAACGCTCGCTTTGCGTCTTGCTGAAAGCGGCGCGAATGTTACAGTTTTTGAATCTGCATCGGAAATCGGCGGATTGGCGGGCGCGTGGCAGATTGGCGATGTGGTTTGGGATAAACATTATCACGTTACGCTGCTTTCGGATTCGTTTACGCGGAAAATTGTCGAAGAAATTGGTTTGGCGGACGAGTTTGAATGGGTTGAAACGAAAACCGGATTTTATACCGACGGGAAACTCGTTTCGATGTCGAATACGTTGGAGTTCTTGAAATTTCCGCCGCTCGATCTTATCAGCAAATTCCGGCTCGGCGGCACGATTTTTTATGCTTCGCGGGTGAAGGATTGGAAACGGCTGGAGAAAATCTCGGTTGAAGATTGGCTTGTAAAACTTTCGGGCAAGCGGACTTTTGAAAAAATGTGGAAACCTCTGCTCAAAGCGAAGTTGGGCGAAGCTTACAAAGAAACTTCCGCCGCGTTTATTTGGGCGACGATTCAGCGGATGTATGCGGCGCGGAATTCGGGCTTGAAACGGGAAATGTTCGGCTATGTGCGCGGCGGTTATGCGCGTGTTTTGGAAAGATTCAGCGAACATTTGCGGGAAAAAGGCGTTGAAATTCGCCTTAATTCGCGGGTTGAAAAGATTGAAAAATCGGGCGATGGCAAAGTAAGAATTTTTAACGCAAAGTCGCAAAGGCGCGAAGACGCAAAGGAAGAAATTTATTCAAAGATAAACACGGATGGACACAGATTAAAGATTGGTGAAACAGTTGCGATTGCAGAAACTATTTCCGAAGACCAAAGACCAAAGACCGAAGACCAATTTGATAAAGTAATTTTAACTTGTCCGTCGAACATCGCCGCGAAAATCTTGCCGCAAATAACTGCAAACGAAAAGGCGAAACTCGAAAATATCAAATATCAAGGCATCGTTTGCGCGTCGGTTTTGATGAAAAAATCTTTGTCGAATTTTTATGTAACGAACATCACGGACGAAACGCCGTTCACGGGAATTATCGAAATGTCCGCGCTGGTTGATAAACGCGAATTCGGCGGAAACGCGCTTGTTTATCTGCCGAAATATGTTGCGCCGGATGATGAATTGTTTGAGAAAACGGATGCGGAAATTGAAAATATATTTTTATCGGCACTCGAAAAAATGTATTCGCATTTCAAACGCTCCGATGTCATCGAATTCAAAATTTCCCGCGTTCGACAAGTTTTCCCGCTTCCGACTTTAGAATATTCCGCCAATGTTCCCGATGTCGGCACGTCGCTCGAAAATGTATTTATTGTAAATTCGGCGCAGATTACGAACGGAACTTTGAATGTTAATGAAACCGTAATGCTCGCCGAGAGATTTTTTGAGAATATTTAGCCGCGGATTTTCGCGAATAACGCGGATTAAATCAAAAAATCTTATCTGCGTTTATCCGCGAAAATCCGCGGCTAAAAAAATTATGAAACCGATAGCAAGTTTAAGTTTAGACCTCGACAACAAATGGTCGTATATGAAAACGCACGGCGATGCGGGTTGGGAATCGTTTCCGTCGTATCTCGATGTGGTTGTCCCGCGTTCGCTGGAGTTTTTGAAAGAGCGCGATTTGAAAATTACATTTTTTATTGTCGGGCAAGACGCGCATTTGGAGAAAAATCATCAAGCGTTAAAACAAATTTCCAATGCGAATCACGAAATCGGCAATCATTCGTTTAATCACGAACCGTGGCTGCATCTTTATTCAAAACAGGAGCTTGTCGAAGAATTTGAGAAAACCGAAACGGCGATTGCGAACATTACAAATCAAAAACTAAAAGGATTTCGCGGTCCGGGGTATTCGCTGTCGCCGACTGTTTTGGAAGTTTTATCCGAGCGCGGTTATGAATATGATTGTTCGACACTGCCGACTTATATTGCGCCGCTTGCGCGGGCTTATTATTTTTTCAAATCGCCCGAAATGTCGGACGAAGAACGCGAAAAAAGGAAGAAACTTTTCGGGAAATTTTCCGACGGTTTTCAATCCTTAAAACCTTATAAATGGCAGATCGGCGAAAAATCTCTTGTCGAAATTCCGGTTACGACTTTGCCGATTTTTAAAACTCCGATTCACGCGAGTTATGTTATCTATCTTTCGACATTTTCAAAAGCATTGGCGCGGACTTATTGGAATACCGCCGTGCAAATGTGCAAAATGACGGGAACACAGCTTTCTTTACTGCTTCATCCGCTCGATTTTTTGTCGGGCGAAGACGCGCCGGAATTGAAATTTTTTCCGGCGATGAATTTGCCGGTTGAAGAAAAATTGGAATTTGTCGGCGAGATTTTGGGAATGTTGGGCGAGAAGTTTGACATTGTAAGTATGCGGCAACACGCTGATTCTGTGAAAAACTCGGAAATGTCGGTTCGGAGTTCCGCCGAAATTCAAACGCAAACGTCTTAAAATTAAAGAACAAACTTTACAAGCGAAATAAAGTGCTGAAAAATTTTAACGATTTGGAAAATAATCAAAAATTATGAAAAACGAAAAACCAATCGCAATAATCGGCGCGGGAATCGCAGGTTTGACGGCGGCGGATTATCTGAATCGTGAAAATGTGCCTTTTGTTCTTTTTGAAGCCGGCAAAAAAATCGCGGGACTTGCTTCGAGTTTTAAGGATGAAGAAGGTTTCAGTCACGATTTCGGGGCGCATTTTATAACGAATCGGCTCGCTGACGCGATTGGTGTCGGTGCGGAATGTCATACTGTAAAGTATTACGGCGAAACGGTTTGGCTCGACGGGAAAACTTACAGTTATCCATTCGGTTTGGTCAAAATTCCGCGAATGACTTTGAGCGGAATCAACAGCAAACTGAAATCTCTGAGCAACGGACACGCGCCGAAATCTGCTGCTGAATGGTTTCGCAAAAGTTACGGGGAAAACTTGGCAAATGAAGTCGCCTTGCCGCTGATCGAGGCTTGGTCGGGCGCGAAAGCCGAAGATTTATCGTCCGCTGTCGGTGAAAGTTTGCCGGGAAGCATCGGAAAAACTTTGTATCTGAAAGCGGCAAGCAAAATTACGGGACGTGCGGTGGCTTGCGGTTACAATCGTGAAATGCCCGAAAAAGCGAGTGTTTATCACGTTTATCCCAAAAAAGGGATTTCGACGCTGTGCGAAAAACTGGCGGAAGGATTGGAAGATAAAATAAAACTCGAAACTCCGGTTGAAAAAATTTTGGTCGAAAACGGAAAGGTCAAAGCGGTTCGTGCCAAAGGCGAAACGACGGAAGTTTCCGCAGTTGTCAGCACCGCGCCGGCGCATATTTTGAGCAAACTTGTCGAAGGAACTGATTCTTTACAGGAATTTTCGCGTTTCAAATATCGTCCGATGACGTTTGTAAATATGCGTTTTGAAGGGCGGAATTTATTGCCTGACACGGTTTTGTGGTTTCCTGAAAAAGAGTTTCCGTTTTTCCGTCTGACCGAAGCACCGATTTCGATGCCGTGGCTTGCGCCCGCAGGCAAAACGATAATTACCGTGGACATTGGCTGCGAAAAAGATGATGAGTTTTGGACGATGGACGAAGAAACTATCAGCGAATTGTGTTTGAAACATCTGACAAAAATTATTCCCGACGTTCGGACGCGATATTTGGGTTGCAGCGTGATCCGAACGCCGATTGCTTATCCGGTTTTTCTCAATGAATATGAAGCTGAACGACAAAAACTCGAGAAATCCACAAATGTCGAAAATCTTTTAAGCGTCGGGCGAAACGGCGAATTTTCGCATATTTTTATGGAAGATGTTTATTGGCGAACACGGAAGAAAATCCAGCAATATTTGGAAGGAAAGTAAAATATTAAAGTCGTTGTTTGAGAATTTGGAGGTAATGAATAATCAAAAGCGGAAATCAAAAATTCGTCAGCGAATACCGATATTACGGCTTATCAATTTTGGTGTTGATAATCGTCGGAATTCTCGGCGTTCTATGTTTGCACGACGGTTTTTCCGGCGATCAGGCTTTATTTTTGATTTACTCTAAGGCAATCAATAACGGGGCGATTCTTTATAAAGATGTTTGGGACATCAAACAACCCGCGATTTTTGTTTTTTATCTGATTGCGGGAAAATTGTTCGGCTTTAACGAAGTCGGAATTCACCTTTTTGAAGTCATTTATTGGCTCGGTTTCAGTTTAATATTGATTTTCGGTTTAAGGCGTTATTTCACAAATCCTTTTTTTGCAGCTTTAACGCCGCTTTTTACAATCGGCATTTATTATTCGGTTTCGGGAAGTTTGCATCTGACGCAGGCGGAAGCTCTTGTGGGTTTTCCGCTTTTTATGTCTTTGTGGTTTTGCCAAAAGTTTTTGGAAAATCCCGATAAAATAGGTTATTTGTTTTTGTCGGGCTTGTTCGGCGGAATTGTCTTAACATTTAAGTTGTTATTTATCATTATTCTCGCCGCTTTTTGGTTGGTTTTCTTTTTATACCTTAAAAAAGACGCGAAAAAGATTTTGGTTTTCAGCAGCTTGATTTTGTCGGGCTTAATAATTCCGATTGCGTCGGTCATAGTTTATTTTGTTTTGAATAATGCAATTTACGAATTGTGGTATGTAACATTTATTTATCCTTCTAATATTGTGTTGATGCCGACGAGAATGGTAAATCGAAGTCAACAGTTAAAAGACGGACTGGAATGGTTTTTTAAGTCTTATTTTCCGGTTATCTCGCTCACATTCTTTTTATCATTTCTTAATTTGTTTTCACTTTTTAAAGACCGACGAAATGAAACAAGTTTTATCTTAAATCGCAAAAGCTTTATATTTTCAGGTTTATTTTTATGGGCAATCTTCGGATTTACCGTAATTTTAATACAGAGATTATCTTGGTGGGAATATCATTATTCTTTGCTGATGATTCCTTTGGGAATTTTGGCGGTCAAATTTGTCGAGAACATTTTTGAGATAATAAAAACCAAACCGAAACTCCGGCATAAAACTTCTTTAGCAGTTTTCACAGTAATAATTATGCTTTTATTTATTCCCACTGCGCGAAGATTGGCTGACAGAATATATCAATTTAAAAAGGTCGAAACGGTTAAAATCGGAAACAGAGAATTGCGAATTACAGGTGCGGCGGCGGGAGATTATAAATCAATCTCCGCTGATACGAAATTTTTGAGAACGAAAAATCCGAAAACTCCGATTTTTGTATTTTCCAATCCGCTTTATTATTATCTTTCCGACACGCCGCCGTTTTTCTCCAGTAACGGCGCGATGTCCGATATGTTCACTGATGTTGAGTGGAAAAAACTCAACCGCGAAATGTCGGAGAAACTTCCCGAATATATTTTTGTCGAACCGAGATTTATTCCGATGATTACGGAAGCGGACCCGTTTTTTATAAATATTCTCGATAATAATTATTCTGTTTATATGACCGGCGACAGAGGCTCGTTTTATAAGTTGAACGAGTAGAAAAATCTATTATACTAACTTCGGAAAACTGCTGAGAAGTTATTTGAAAATTAAGAAGTTAGACGCGGATGAACACGGATTCGGCGGATTTTCGCTGATTTTTTAGAATTATCCGCATTCATCCGCGTCTAATTTCTTGTTTATTTCCACTTTTCAAACAACTTCCGATAACCTTTTATTTGATGACAAAGCTGCCAAATTTTACAAATTTTAAGGAGAGTTTTTTTCTTCATTTCTTCGCACTTCTGGGCGTTATTTTTTTATTTTTCGGCAAACCCGTTCCATACAGCAACGAATACAGCTATTTGCTGCGCTTGAGAAATTTATATGATCCGAATTATTTGGCTTACGACATTACATTTTCCACAGCAGCCAAAGAATATTGGCTTTTCGAGCATATTTTCGGGTTGCTGACCTTTGTTTTTTCGCTTGAAACGGTTGGCTGGATCGGAAGAATCTTTTGTTGGTCGGTTTTGCTTTTCGCTGTGATGAAATTGGGAAAGCGTTGGGAAATTCCCGCGTGGATGATTTCGGTTTCAATCTTTCTCTGGCTTTATATCGGACAGGCAATCGTCGCGGACGAATGGATGTTCGGTGATTTTGAGGCAAAGTGTATCGCGTATATTTGTTTGATATTCGCGTTGGATTTTATTTGCGATAAAATGGATGTTTTAGCGGCGATTCTGCTTGGTTTGGCGTTTTCCTTTCATCCGATTGTCGGTTTGTGGGGAATTGCGGCGGCGATTCCGGCATTTTTTATTTGTCGTCGGGATGTTTTTCAAACGGTAAAAGTAACCGTCATCGCAGGCATGTTTTCTCTCATCGGTTTAATTCCTTTACTGCAAATGCGGGCAAACAGCGTTGTGCCGACGACGGAAAATCTGAAATATTTTGAACTCGTAAAATTCCCGCATCATTTCGATCCGTTTGCGTGGTCGAGAAGCGCGATTCTTCTTGTTTGTATTTTGCCGGTTTTCTGCCTGATAATTCATTTTCAAACCAAAGACAAAAAGCCGCATAAATTTTTAATTACGTTCCTGACGATTTTAGGTGTCTTTTTTATATTCGGAATTCTATTACGGGCATTAAACCAATACGAATTGATGGAATTTACTCCGACGCGCCTTTTTGCCGTTTTTATTCCGTTATTTTTTTTCTGGTATTTGAGCAAAGCGTATCAACAAAAACTGCTTCAAAAGCCTTTGCAAATCGTTCTTTTGCTGGCAATCATATTTTTGTCGTTCTGGAACAGACTTCCGATTGTCGGTTACGAACAGGTAAAATCTACATATCAACTTTGGAATCAACAGCCGGATAATTTGGCGGATGCGTTTGTCTGGCTGAAAAACAATACTGCGAAAGATGTTGTTGTAATTGCTCCGCCGTGGCGTTATGATTTTTGGTATTTATCCGAACGCTCTGAAGTCGTCAATTACCGCAAGCCGATTATTGCAGATGTCGGCGAATGGCAAGTGCGTTTGGATAAATTCATCGGTAAAGCCGAGCCTGAAAAAGGCGCGAGAGAAACGGAAGAACTTTCAAAATTTTATTACGGATTAAAGCAGGAAGAAATTGACGCGCTGGCAAACGAATATAATGCCGCATATCTGATAAGCATGACTGATTATTCATATCCGGTTGTGTTTTCAGAAGGTGATGTCAAGATATTTCGGCTGCCGTCGGCACGTTGATTTATCCGCACATTTGATTATAAATTATAAAGCGGCTTGAAAAATCCGGCAAAAACATGATGGTAAGGTAACCATTCAAAAACAAAAATGAACGAAGAAACAATTTTACAGGAAGAAACTCCGAAAGAAACCGCCCGATGTTCGGAATGCGACCGCGAAATGGAGCATTATAATGTTTTTATCAGTCCGACAAACGAGAAAAAAATAGTTTGCTGGGAATGTATGACACGCGACGAAAAAGGCTTTTTCGCCAAACGCGATTTCCGCCGAAGTTCGCGGCGCGGTGTGATTCCAAGATAAAGATTAGCCACGAATAACACGAATAACACAAATTATTTTTTTGAATTTCATTCGTGTTATTCGTGTTATTCGTGGCAAAAAATATTATGGCAATCATAAAAATCACCGAATATCCCGAAGAAGTTTTGGTAAAGGTCGGCAAACCCGTCGAAAAATTTGACGAAGAACTCGAAAAATTGTGCGCCGATATGTTTGAAACGATGTATGACGCGGAAGGTGTCGGACTTGCCGCGCCGCAAATCGGGTTGAACTTGCGCCTGTTCGTAATGGATTGCGAAGGCATCAAACTCATCGCCGCAAACCCCGAAATCATCGAAACGAGCGGCGAACAAAGCGGACAGGAAGGCTGTCTGTCAGTCGGCAAAGTTCCGGCAGTCGTCGTGCGCCCGATGAAAGCAAAACTAAAAGCCCAAAACGAAAAAGGCGAATGGTTCGAGCAAGCAGCCGAAGAACTAGCCGCGCGTTGTTTCCTGCACGAAACTGATCATTGCGACGGCAAACTTTTTATTGACCATCTGCCGAAAATGCGGCGCGATATGGTTGTTAAAAGATTTAAGAAGGACAGGAAATTAGGTTAGTATTTCGATTTCCAATAGCGCGTCAAACCAATGTCGGAAATAATTCGGGTTTAATTTATTTAACCGAATTATCAACTTAAATATTTTCTGCTGTCAAAATATCTGTTGACTTACAATCCAAAAAAGGCTTATAAATAATTCGGTATAACAAAACTGAAATTCAGTTCAATATATAGTTAGACGCTTTTGGTAAAAATGACGCTGACCTTTTAAGAAAATGGATGACGCAAAACTGAACGAATTGTTACTCAATTCTGATGAAAAGCAATTTTGGCTTAAACCTTGGGGAAATCCTGCTCGCTCACCAGACGAGGAAGAACAATTTTTTACTTCAACCAAACTAACTATCGGCTTTTCTAAACAGCCGAACGCTGTTGAAGTCGGAGATGTTCTTGTTGTGCATCGCATTAAAGTTGCAAAAATAATGCTCGTTGCCGAAGTTGTTTCTTCGCCGCATCACGCTACAGATGAGGAAAAAAAGAAAAATCCTTTGCTCGAACGCTGGGCGTGGAGCGTCGAAGCAAAAAACCTAACGCCGACTTACGGAGCGCGATGGTTTGAACATTCGCTAAAAACATTTGCTATGGCGAAAGAGTTCAAAAAGTTAAATCCGCAGGAAACATTTACGCTTGGAAGTATAAACTTTGGGAACGACAAGTTAAGAATTCCAAAAAGTTTTGGTGAATTTATCTTGAAAGAAATACAGAGTCTTAAAGAATGAAAGCGCGTTAACAAATCATTGACGTGAAGGCGAAACAGTTTCTCTTTATAATCTTGCTTTATTTTTCCGATGTTGCGTGTAATCGGTTTCGCCCCACGTCAGATACTGTGTTGAAAGTCAAACCGCTTTTGCCGTCCAATTCGGGTCAAATGGTTTGCCTGTTTTCAATACTCCGTAAGCCGGATGAATCAGTTTTCGCATCACCGCACCGATGACCGCCATTTTAGATTTGCCGCGTTCAC